>CALESS010000244.1 GCA_937907495.1 uncultured Anaerolineaceae bacterium | reverse complement strand
CGTTGCAGGGTTTGTTCGTAGGATTGGCGGGCGGGGAGGAATCGTTCAGCCATTCCCATGGCGGGGCTGGAGGTAACCAGCCAGAGGTTGGGGTAGGGCGTGGTGCGAACACTATTGGAAAGCGGTTGGTTATCCAGCAGCACCCGCGAAATCCCCTCATCCTTCTGGCCTGAATCGGATCCAATGGCAAGAGTGAGATTGGCCTGAGTATCCAGATCAATCAGCAGTACCCGGGAACCGGCTTCGCTCAAGGCTGCACCGAGGGAGAGGGTGGTGGTGGTTTTGGCAACCCCACCTTTTTCGTTTGCGATTGCGATGATAAACGTCATACTTCACCTGGCCTGTGGGAGGCTATGCCTCTGGATGATGCCCATTACCATTATTGTTGATGATGGAAGGCGGTTCGATTGGCTGGTCGGTTGGGGGTGCTTTGACCAATATTTGAGCCCGGCTGGCATTCAACGTCCGTTGAAGTTCATCCACTGCGATTTGCATCATCGTTTCGGGATCATTGACGGAACGAATGCGGGAGGTGATTTCCAGTACCTTGCGTTCGCGTTCTGCACGGCGCATGGTCTGCTCGAACAGGCGGGCGTTTTCCAGCGCCTGGCCGACTTGATCCGCCACCAGGGAGGCAGTTTCAATTTCTTCCTCGGTGAAATCCCGGGTGGAGGATTCGTTCAAGCGGATGACGCCAATGGCTTCCCCGCGCACCATGACGGGCAAGGCCACCATGGCAGGAACCAGAACGCCAAGCTCATCCACCCGCGATTGGCGGATGTAAGGTTTGCCCTGCTGCAAGACTGATTGAGCCTCGGGAGAGGTTTCCAGGGGTTCAACTTGTAATCCCTGCTGCGTGTACCGGAAGGAGGGGTGCTGCTGCTCGGAAATTTCCCGGCCCCATTCCTGTTTGAGGTATTGCTGGTGGACTTTGCGCATTTCTTCCAGTGCCCGGGCGGTTTCTGCCAGTAGGCGGTTGTTGGAGATGGCGATGGAAATCTGATCCGCGAGGATGGAGAAAAGTTCTACATCTTCCTGGGAAAAGGCATCCGAGAGTTCAGATTGGACATCGAGGGCACCGATGATTTGTTCGCCGATGCGAAGGGGCAGGCCCATTTCTGAACGGGTACGGGGCAGGTCGGGGTTGTTGAAGAAAACGGCATCCTTACCAACATCGGTGGCGATGCGGGGTTCTCCCTTGCCGGTGACGAAGCCGATGATACCCACCTGGCCTACCAGCAGCTTGTGCTGACGGGCGAGCATGCGCTGACCGCCTTCTGAATTGGCTGCCCGAAGGACGGCAAACTCATTCTGGTCATCCACCAGGAAGATACCGACATGATAGAAGCCAAAGCGCTCGCTGATGAGGGTGGTCACCCGGCTGAGGAGGGATTCAATCTCGGATGCGGCTGTAATGGAGCGGGCAACTTCTGAAACGGTCTCCAATTGGCGGCTGCGGAATTGTAGGAATTGGTTTTGCTGTGCCAGCTCTTCTGTGCGGCTCTGAACCCGATCTTCCAATTCGTTTACGAACGTCTGTAACTGACCTGTCATTGAGTTGAATGTTTCAGCCAGGGCGCCGAATTCATCGTTGGAATCAACATCCGTATGGGCGGTTAAATCGCCCTGGGAGATTTTTTCAGCGGATTTGGTCAGTTTATAAATTGGTTGAGAGAGGTTGGCGGCCAAAAAGGTCGAGATCGCAGAAACCAGGCCGGCAATGAGGGTGGCTACCAGGGTGGAGACTTTCCCCTGGTTGGCGAGAAGGTCGTTGAGGCTGGCCTGTTCCTGGACAAAAACCAGATACCAGGGCATGCTGCTAATGGTGACGACTGTACCAGCCTCCGTGTGCTCCGGTTCCAGCGTGTGCATTTCCGCCACGAAAAAGGGCTTGTCCTGATAGTTGCGGATTGATGAGGCCAGGCTTTTCATTTCTGTTGAAAGTAATTCCGGGGCAACCCTGGGTAAACGATTGGCTGCATTCAGAGTGATGATAGAATTTCGAGAAAGCGGCGCGACGGAACGATAAATTAAGTTGGGGGTGATCGTGTCACCCAGGCGAATCAAGTTTTCATCCAAGAGGATGGGATAGGACCTGGAACCCAGGACGCCGACATCTTGCTCCAGGATGCGCTGTAAAACCAAGGCGTCGTAACGAATACGCAAGACACCGACGATGCGTTGGTTGGAGTCTCGGATGGGTGCGCTGAAATAGATGAAAGGATCCCCGTTTTTTGGAGAAAATTGAACCGAAGAGGTATATACCTGACCGGTCTTCACTGGAACGGTGAAGTAATCTGTGTTGCCTTCATCCCCACCGACCTCAACCTGGTTGGTGTCAAAAACATTTTTCCCGGCATAATTCAGGATGCCGTAGGAAGAAAGATATTCTTGCTGCTGGTGATTGCTAAGTGAATTCACCAATAGCGTCAGGTCGGCTTCTGCCTGGCTGCCATGGCGGGTGAGCAGCGGTGTAATGAGGTAGTTGGCAAAAACCGGGAGAGATGCATCGTTGGCAACGGATTCCCGGTTGGTTGCGAGGAACTCATCAATTTTTGATGCGGTGGCAGAGGCTGCCAGGTGAAGTGCTTTATTGGTCTGCTCAATGGTGGCGGTTTGGGTGAATTGGGTGGAGAGGAAAGTGAGAAAAATCAATGGAACCAGCACAATGGCTAACATGGCTGTCAACATCTTGATCCGCAAGGTGACAGAGATAAATTCAGTGGAAAGTAAAGCAATGTAAACCATGATCAAAATGCCCAGCAAGGAGGGCAGGTAAATATCCATTGCGGAGAGCGTAACCTGGGAAAAGGGTGAGTAAGAATTCACCAGGGCAGCAGCCATGGCAGAAAAAATGCCCACCGTGAGTACGTAATCGGACTGGCGGCCTTCAAGCGTTGCGGAGGAAATAATGGTGGTGAAAATGAGGATAATCAGCCCGGAAATGACCCCGATCCCCTGGACAAAGACGCTGGAAAGGATCAAAGTAATCTGCATGACACTGACGAGGATCACCATGCGGGTGGTGTACTTGATGGTCATGGCGATGCTGGTAAAGAACACGCCGATCACACCCATGATGTAAAGTGAAGCCAGGAAGGAGTAGTTGGAGGTCGCGTCTTGATAGGCTGAACTGATAAACACCACAGCCACTACAGACATCAACACGGAGGTGAGGATGCTAATTTGCTGGGCGGTTTTTTCAGGGTTACGCTGAAAGCGGAGCTGTGTTAACGACCCTGGTGCAGCCTGGGTGAGAGCGGATGAAGGATTAGTCATTTAATCTCCACAGTCACGAATTACTCTTGATCTGGACGTAATTGAACGATTACTTCGGAGACACCAAGCGTCCGGCCGAGTTCCATTGCCGCTGCACCCAGAATATCCTGGACGGCGGTGGAAGACCGAACCCGGGCGCTGATATCACCGACCAGGCGTTCGCGGTCAGCCCGGGTTTTTAGTTCATCCAAAAGGCGGGCGTTTTCCAGGGCCAGGGCCAGGCGGTTGGTGGTTGCATCCAAAAGCTGGATGAGATCCTGGGGAACCGAAGCGCTGTTGAAGTGCAGGTCCAGCACGCCGATAACCTGCCCGCGCAACTTAATGGGTAGAGCCACGACGGTTTGTTTTGAACCGTTTTCCAGGGTGATGGTTTGCTGAACGTTCTTTTCAACCTCCATTGCCGATCGGGCATACTCGTCCGGGACGCTTTCAGTGGTTAGTTTCTGGTCCCGGTATTGGAAGCTGTAATTGCGGCGGGCGGCCTGGAGGTGGCTTTTCCACGATTTGAGGATGTTGGTCCGGGCTGTTCGTTCCCCTTCTTGCTGGATTTTATCCAGACGGCTGGTTAACTCATTGGTGGAAAGCAGAGTTGCCAGTTGGGCGGTCAGAAGCTGGAAAAGCTTTAGGTCGAAATTGTTGAAAGGTGTGGTGAAATCGGCTTGCAGGTCGAGGACACCCAAGAGCTGATTGTTGAGGCTGATTGGAACAGATAGTTCCGAACGGGTGTAGGGCAGCATGGGGTTCTGATAATACGAGAGGTCTTCCGCGACATCCGGAGCATAACGAGGTTCGTTATTAAGGGCTACGAAACCGATGATGCTATTTTTACCAACCCGAAGTTTGAATTTTTGCTCGGCGAGGATGCGGCCTGTTTCTCCGGTGGCTGCCTGGAGGACGATCGATTCCCCACTGGAATCCAGCAGGTAAACCCCTACATGGTAAAGAGAAAAAGTGGATTCGATCAGGTTAACCACTTCCATCAGAAAGCGGTTGGTGTCTTTTTGTTCGATAAACCGTTGATTGACCAGGGATTGTAGTCCGAGATGGCGATTAATCTGGGCGATGTCATTCTCGAGGTTCGATACAGCCTCGGAAAGTTCTGTTTTCTTTTCCGCCAGGTTAGCGATATGATTCTCTTGCAGATCAACCGTCTTTTGGAGAGTTGAAAGGGTGATCGAGATCGTTCCAATCGAGATGGCACACAAACCCAAAAATGACAACCCGCCAATTACCCACTCGAAGCCGGGGTTGGTGGCAGGAAGAATAGGCGGGAAGGTGAGGGATCCGGTGGTTACCAGGGCGCCGGAGATGAAGATCGCTCCGAGGGCAACCAAACCGCTCAAAATACCATCGGTTAGGCCATTGAACAAGGTAACGATAATTACGAAGCCCATCAT
>CALESS010000243.1 GCA_937907495.1 uncultured Anaerolineaceae bacterium | reverse complement strand
CACCCCTCAGGGTATCTCCGGCGCCATCATCCAGATGGTCAACCACGGCCTTTCCACCGGCGCTCTCTTCCTGGTAGTGGGTTACCTGTATGAGCGCCGTCACACCCGCCAATTGGATGCCTTCGGCGGGATCTGGAAGGTGATGCCTTTCCTGGGGGCGCTCGGACTGATCGTCACCCTTTCCTCGGCGGGCCTGCCCGGCCTTAACGGCTTTGTCGGTGAGTTTACCATCCTGGTCGGTTCATTCTCGTCCCCGGCCCTGGGCAGCGGCTGGTTTGCCGGCATCTCTGCCCTGGGAGTGATCCTGGCGGCGGTCTACCTGTTCTTTATGTTTGAGAAGGTCTTTCTGGGGCCGGTCAAACATGCAGAGAATGCCGCCCTCAAAGACCTGACGTTCCGCGAGACGCTGGTGCTTGCCCCGATTATTGCCCTGATCTTTGCCATCGGCCTGTTTCCGCAGCCGGTGTTTGACCTGATCCAGCCATCGGTGGATGGGCTGGTGCAGGTCGTTCAATCTGCCATGCTGGCGCTGCATTAGGAGGAGCAAAACATGAATCTGGAAAACCTGGTTGCCATCCTTCCCCTGGCTGCGCTGATCGTTTGGGCGGTGCTCGTGCTGCTGGTGGATTTGTGGATTCCCAAAAGCCGCAAATTCATCACCGCTCTTATCACGGCTGCCGGGCTGGCGCTTTCCCTCGGCCTGACTCTGGCCCAAAACGGGCAAAGCCGCAGCGCCTTCGGCGGTATGGTGGCGGTGGATGGCTTTGCGGTCTTATTGAATGTTATTTTCCTGGCTTCCGGCCTGGCGGCGGTGGCGCTGGCTTATGATTACCTAAAGCGCATGGGCATCGAACGGGGTGAATATTACGCCCTGCTGCTCTTCTCCATCAGCGGGATGATGTTGATGGCCTACGCCTCCGATTTGATCATCGTCTTCCTGGCGCTGGAATTGCTTTCCATTCCGCTCTATGTGCTGGCCGGGTTTGCCCGCCCGCGCAGCGAATCCGAAGAATCATCCCTCAAATACTTCCTGTTGGGGGCGTTTGCCTCCGGCTTTGTACTCTACGGCGTAGCCATGATCTTTGGCGCCACTGCCCGCACTGACCTGGCCGGGATTGTGGCGGCTATGGGCTCCGGGACGGGCAATCCGCTGCTCTTTATCATCGGCGCGGGCCTATTGCTGGTGGGCTTTGGCTTCAAGGTGGCGGCGGTGCCCTTCCACATGTGGACGCCAGATGTTTACCAGGGGGCACCCACCCCGGTCACCGGATTCATGTCGGTGGCGGTCAAAGCTGCGGGCTTTACCGCCCTGCTGCGGGTGTTCACCGCCCTCTTCCGCGGCGATGTGTATGCGGACCTGTGGCCCCTGCTGTGGGGTATGGCTGCTCTGACCATGATTGCCGGGAATGTGTTGGCCATTTCGCAGAAGAACATCAAACGCCTGCTGGCTTATTCCAGCATCGCCCACGCCGGGTACCTGCTGATGGCCTTTGTGCCTTACGGCACGCGCCTGCAAGGGGATGCGGTGGCTTCAACCCTTTTCTACCTCATCGCCTATGGATTAACCAGCTTCGGCGCCTGGGCGGTGGTGGTGGCGCTGGAGAAAAACGAGGGCATGGGCCTGGAGATCGAAGATTTTGCCGGTGCGGGCAGGCGCTACCCCTGGCTGGGCCTGGCGATGATTGTCTTCATGCTGTCCTTCACCGGGATTCCCCTCACCCTGGGTTTCTGGGGCAAGTTATATCTCTTCCGCACGGCGGTGGAGGGGGGCTATATCGGCCTGGCGCTGGTGGGTCTGCTGACCTCGATTGTCTCGGCCTATTACTATCTGCGGGTGCTGGTGGTGATGTACATGAAGCCCGGCGAACCGGTTGCCCAGGGCGGTCCGTGGGTTAACATCCTGGCGGTGGCCACGGCGGCGGCGGTGGTGCTGCTGGCGCTCTTCCCTGGCCCCATCCTGGATTTGGTGAGCAAGGCGATTATGCTGCAATAAAAAACCGGGGAGTTGTGCCGGTGGCGGCGTAAAGCATGGTATGGGCCGTGGGCTGAA
>CALESS010000242.1 GCA_937907495.1 uncultured Anaerolineaceae bacterium | reverse complement strand
CTGCTGGAAGAATGGCGGCAGATTCAAACCAGCGCCGTGCCCTCCTCGCTGGAGAATTTCCTGTACTACATCCTGAAGAAGTATCAAGCGTCCCCCGCCGGGCGTGCCAGCCTGGAGAGCCAATTAGCCGCCGAGAAAGATTGCGGCATTCTGCGCATCCCCAGCAGCCACTCGTTTGATATCGAAGCCGGTATCATCAAGATCAACCAGTTACAGCCGGAGCATTTTGACCCGCGCCTGCTGGAGGGTTCCCAGGCGAAGGATTGGCACTTTCTGCAGGAGTCCAACGCCTTGATTCTCAACATTGATTACCCGCTGGGGTTGGCCTCGTACAATGTGCTGGCCAAGGTGGCAGAGCATACCCCGTATGTCCTGGGCGTCTACATCATGGGCAAGGCGGCTGCCCTCAACAGCGTGCGCGGCGATGTGCTGATCCCCAACGTGGTGCAGGACGAACATTCGCAAAACACCTTCCTGTTCCAGAACGCCTTCAGCGCCGCGGATGTGGCCCCCTACCTGGTATATGGCTCCGTGCTGGATAATCAGAAAGCCGTCAGCGTCTATGGCACCTTCCTGCAAAACGCCCGGGTGATGGATGTCATCTACCGCGAGGGCTACACGGATATCGAGATGGAGGCCGGGCCGTACCTCTCGGCGGTCTATGAGATGTACCGCCCGCAGCGTCACCCGGTGGATGAAGTGGTCAACCTGTATGGTGTGCCGTTCGATATTGGCATTCTGCACTACGCCTCGGATACTCCGCTCAGCAAGGGCAAGAACCTGGGGGCAGGCACTCTCTCATACTTCGGCATGGATTCGACCTATGCCACTTCGATCGCCATCGCCCGGCGGATTTTGAGCCGCGAGCGGGAACGATTGGGGAAATCGTAATTTTCCATCCTCATCAGCGCCAGGCAGTTCAGCAATCCCTTCTTCCTTCTTGCTCCATCCCCCCTCTCCTGCGGAAATTATTCTCTTAAATTTCCACCCTATGTAATCTATTCAAATGGTTTTTCTTTTCCACCACCATCGCAAAATGGAACCGATCATGGGTTCTTTTTCTCGGGCATTTTGTTATCCACCAGCAGTAAGGCAGCCGCACAGACCAGCAGCAGCAAGGTTGCCATGGCCATCGCCTGGCCGTAATTTAATGCCCCCGGTTGACCCAAAAAGCGGAAGAT
>CALESS010000241.1 GCA_937907495.1 uncultured Anaerolineaceae bacterium | reverse complement strand
GGAAACTCGCTCCACCGTAGATCAAAAGAATCCCACCCAGCCCTCCGTAGAAACGGCGGGGGTGGTGGCGGCTTCTGCCACAACCCAGGAAGCCCTCTGGCATGAAATCAAGAAGCCCCGTCCACGCTATCTGCCCGGTTTCACCTACACAATCGAAACCCCGCTAGGCAAAGCCTTCATTACCATCAACGAAAACGGCAACAACCAGCCGTTTGAAATGTTCGTCAACACCGCCAAGGCCGGTTCGGATACCGCTGCCGTCTCGGAAGCCATTGGCCGCCTGATTTCCTACATCCTGCGGCTGGCTTCCCCCGTCGAACCCATCCAGCGCCTGGAAGAAGTCACCCGCCAGCTTGCCGGCATAGGCGGTGGACGTTCCCTGGGGTTTGGCCCCAACCGGGTGCGCTCCCTGCCCGATGGTCTGGCCCAGGTGCTGATGGAATATCTCCAGCACCACGAGGAGCGACTGGTGAACGAGTTGCAGTTCCGTGAAGATTTCCCCAACGGCAACAATGGCCACCATTCAGAACCCGCCCAGGTCCTTGTTCCCGTCGAGCAGCCCCTGTTGCAAATCGGCGATCTCTGCCCGGAGTGCGGCCAGGCGGCGGTCATTAACGAAGAAGGCTGCCGAAAATGCTACGCCTGCGGTTATAGCGAATGCTAACCCCCTCATAAAATCAAAACGCCCGGAACAATCTTGCTCCGGGCGTCCTTGTTTAATGCCCTTCCCACCACCTTAATATCCGCAGGGCACGCAGGGTATTCCAGCGGCTCGGTTGGCCCGTCTTCTCCATCACAAAAAACTGTTTACCGGCATGCCGGTTCTGCACCGGCCAACGCCCATCTTTCAACCGCTTGGATTGCAGCACCTCCACCGCTTCCGCCAACCGCTCATCCTGCCCGGCCCCGGCCCGCTGAAAGTATTCCAATGCCCGGAACACATCATAATACCAGCGCACCGGGTGCGAAAACAACAGAAACCTCCTGTTGATGACCTCCCCGGTTTGGCTGGAGCGGAACAAGCCGTGTTGCAATAACAGCTCCATGGCCTTCTTCTCTGCGCTGACCGCCTCCTCCACCAGCGGGCTGCTCCCCTCTTCAATCCATTGGCGGATGCCATCCAGAATATTGAGCATGGTATGAAACGAGCTGTGATGGATGGCCTCCTTGTTCCAGCGGCAATTCCAGCCCCCATCCACGAGCTGCGTTTCCAGCACCTGCTCTTGCAACCGTCCCAAGCGTTCATCGCCCGTTCGAAAGTACAATCCCAGTCCAACAAACATCCCGCTGATGCACAAGTCACAGTGCTTCAAGTTCCTGGCGAAATTGGCACCATTCACTGGCCCGAAGAATTGATCCATCACAACCTTCAAACCCCTCTGGCAGGCTGCCGTTTCCCGCGGCACCCCAATCTCCTTCAAAGTCAGCAAGGTATAAGTCGAGGAAATCCATTTGGGTGAATACACTCCCCCGCCCCAAATGTCATCCTGCCCCTGATGGGAGAGAAAAGCTGCCCCCCAACCTTCGCTGACTGTTTTCTGGCGTTCCACCTGCCATTCTGCCTCCGGGGCATTCAACAAATCGCGCATCACCTGCCAGCGAATGGCGGGGTCTCCTTCCATCAACCAATCCATTATTTGCATTTCCTGTGGACCCATGGCCTCTCCAGCATTCTTTGTAAAATTGCAAGGCGGAATTGACTACAATTGTAGTACAGGTTCATTCAGGATGGTTATAATTAGACAATCCACCCCAAAACCACCCCTCACCCCCACCTCAAGGAGACCCCTTCGATGGCAAAACGCTTAATCTTGGTTGCAGGCAACATTGGTGCCGGCAAAACTTCCCTCACCGAACGCCTGGGCCAGCGTATGGGTATGCGCACCGCCTACGAATCGGTCAGCGACAACCCCTACCTGGCAGATTTCTATAACGATATGCGGCAATGGTCGTTTCATCTGCAAGTATTCTTCCTCGGGCACCGCGCCAAACAGCACCTGGAGCTGGCGAATGATCCCCGTTCAGCCATCATTGACCGCAGCATCTACGAGGATGCCTTCATCTTCGCCCGGGCATTAAATCACCTCGGAAACCTCGACGAACGCGACTTTAACGCCTACCGTCAGTTATTCGATATGGTGGTGCGCACCCTTCCGGCGCCCGCCTTGTTAATCTATCTCAAAGCCCCGGTTTCCGTTCTCATGGAACGGATCCGCCAGCGGGCTCGCAACATCGAAACGGGCATCACCCCGGAATACCTCTCCCTGCTCGAATCCTTCTACGATGATTGGTTGCGCTCCTTTGATATCTGCCCCGTCCTTACCCTGCGCACCGATGACCTGGATTTCGTCCACCAACCCCGCCACCTGGATACTGTCGTCCAGCGCATCCATGAGAAGCTCTCCGGCAAAGAAGAGATCGTGTTTTAGTGCTACTTTCGCACTTTGTGATATATTTAAGTAGTTGCTTATTTTTTTATAAAGGAGACTCTTATGTCCATTCTCGATCAAGTTGTCAGCCACATGGAGTTCCTGGGATACCAGATCACGCGCGAGGAAAAATTTGTTCGCGCCAAACATGAGAAAAATCTCAACCTGGTCATTCAGAGCTTCAACACGGGTGTCCTGTTTACCGCTTTCATCGGCTCCAACGACCTTGCCAAGCGGGATATCCTGGGTTTCATGGAGTGTGTTAATACCATGAACCAAAAAGCCATGATCCCTCGCTTCTACAAAGATAAAGATGGCGACCTGGTGATTGAAGCCTGGTACCCCCACCTCTACGACCGCGCCCAGTTTGGCGTCTTCGTGGAGCAGTTGAATACCGACATGCGCCTGGTCTTCAACGATGAAATTGGCTTTCCCCGCTATTGGGCTTAAATCTCAATTCCACATCAACGCCCCGAAGAAAAATCGGGGCGTTATTATTTATTAAGTCAGGATGGAATCTGTGGACCCAAAATCAATCTCCCGCCTCCAAATTCATCAGGGGGATATCACCCGCCTGACCGTGGATGCCATTGTCAACGCGGCCAACAGCAGTCTGTTGGGCGGCGGCGGCGTAGATGGCTCCATCCATGCGGCTGCCGGGCCCCAGTTATTGGAGGAGTGCCGCACCCTGGGAGGATGCCCCACCGGAGAAGCCCGCCTAACTCTGGGTTACCACCTGCCCTCTCGGTATGTAATTCACACCGTCGGCCCCGTCTGGAACGGCGGCTCTTCCGGCGAGGTGGACGCATTGGTTTGCTGTTACCAAAATTCATTACAAATCGCCTGTGACCGCCAATTTTCCACCCTGGCGTTTCCTTCCATCAGCACCGGCGTATACGGTTTCCCGCTCCAGAAGGCTTGCCCCATCGCCCTCCGTACCACCGCAGATTTCCTGGCAGCTCATGAATTCCCTCATCAGGTGATTTTTGTCTGTTTCTCCCCGCAAGATTTCGACCTTTACCAGCAATTCTGGGCCGAGATACAAGCCCAATGATATTTTATCCATAGATAATCCCTGTTATACCCTCCCCGATTTGATGTAAGATAAAAATAGTTGTCTTGATTGAAACATATTTACCAAAACTCTTCCAATCTGCAACCCGGAGGCTTGTTTTGCGTATATTGAGTAGATACTCAGAAAGAGGAACGACTGGTGAATGCTGCTGAACAAGAATGGCTCCAGCTCGCCCGCAATGGGAACGATGAAGCCTTTGCCTGCCTGGTGGAAACCTTTCAACGACCGGTTTACAACCTGTGCTATCGCATGTTAGGCAACCCGCAAGAAGCCGAAGATGCCGCCCAGGAAACATTCTGGCGCGCCTACCAGGCTCTCAACCGCTATGACCCCCAGCGCTCCTTCATCACATGGCTGCTTTCCATCGCAGCCCACTACTGCATAGATCAGCAGCGCAAACGCCGCTTACCCCTGGTGGAACTGGATGACTTATTGGCAGAAATTGTGGCGGACCCCGCCCCAGACCCCGAAAAACTCACCGCCCGCAGCCAGGAAAACGAGAAAATGCGCCGCCTTCTCACCACACTCAATCCGCAAGACCGGGCCGCCGTCATCCTGCGCTACTGGTACGAATTTTCCGATGAAGAGATCGCCAGGTCACTTTCACTCACCGTCAGCGCCGTCAAAAGCCGCTTACACCGGGCCCGCCTGGCCCTGGCGAAACGGTGGAGCGAGGATGAAGAGCTTCCAGTTGTAGAAAGGAAGGAATATGTCTCACGAATTATATGAGTCCTGGCTGGTCTCTGAACAGCCGCTGACACTGGAACAAAAGGATGAGCTTAAAAGCCACCTGCAATCTTGCCCGCGGTGCCGGCAGATCGCAGCCGGTTGGCGCTCCGCCCGCACCCAGATGACCAAATCTGGGCTGGCCTCTCCCACCCCGGGCTTTAGCCTGCGCTGGCAGCAAACCCTGGCAGAGCGCCGCCTGCAGAAACAAACCAAAAACACCCGCTGGCTTTTACTGGCTTTAGTGGTATCTTCTGCGATTTCCCTTACCGCCCTGGTTTTGTTCCTTTCGAATTCCCTGGCAATTGTGGATTGGTGGCTGCACACAACCCTCACCGTGGAACGCACCTTCGGCTGGTTGAAGCAAATCAGCCTCCTCGTTCAGTCTTGGTTAGGCGGCCTGCCCTCCTTCCTGCCCCCTGCTGTAATAATCCTGATCCTTAGTGCGGGTTTCACTTTCCTCCTCTTGCTCTGGGTCTCCATTGTCAAACGCCTTTCCATCCAAGGAGCACCTCAATCATGAAGAAATTACTGTTTATTGTTCTCCCTGTTTTCATCGCATTGGCTGCCATTTGGAATGTCGCCGCCGCCCAGGGTGGTTCCTGCCAGTCGGAGATGATCTCCTCCTCCTGCACCATCCAGGCCGGAGAAACATTCAATGGCAGCATCTCCCTGGTCAACAGTGATTTGGTGATCGAAAAAGGCGGGCGGGTCAATGGATCCATCGAAGCCTTGCGCAGCAACCTGGAAATTGGCGGCTGGGTGACGGGGAATATCAGCGCCGCCCTCGGCAGCCTGCAGGTGGACGAAACCGCCCATATCAATGGCAGCATTGACGCCCTCGGCAGCAATGTGCAGATTTCTCCGGATGCCACCATCAATGGCGAACAATCCATCGTATCCCTCAAAGGTCTCTCCAGTTTCGAAAACTGGGATTCCACCCTGGCGAAGCGCGATCTTGCAGGTAGTTTCCTGGGCCGCTTCATCTGGCTGATCTTCATCTCCCTCGCCCTGGCAGCCCTCGGCCTGGTTGCCGTGCTGATCTTCCAAAACCCCGCCGAGCGCATGGCAAAAAATCTACTCTCCCGGCCTCTCGTTTCCTTCGGCCTGGGCTTGTTGTTCGCCATATCGCTCCCCTTTGCACTGGTCTTGATGAGCGTCACCATTATACTCATCCCGGTTGTGCTGGCGGTGATCTTATTGCTGCCCCTGGTGATCACTTTCTCCTGGATCCTGGTGGGCTCCGCCCTCAGCCAGTTCATCTCCACCCGCCTGCATTGGGATTGGTCACCCGCCATCCATGCTGCAGCCGGCACCCTGGTGCTCACATTCCTCACCGGCTTGCTGCTTTTCATTGACTGCGTTGGCTGGATTTTCATGACCCTCATCCTGTTCACCGGCCTGGGCAGCTTCATCCTGCTCTTCTTCAGAAACAGCCTGCCACCCCTGCCGCAAAAACCCGCCCCCCAGCTGCCTCCCGTAATCCTGGCACCTCCTCCAGCCGCCCCGGTTCAGGAACCCTTGGCCCCAGAGACTTCCCCGGCCCAACCTGCCACCCCGCAGGAACCCGCAGACCTGCTGGATGACCTCTTCCCGGAAGTGCCCTCCGCTGAAGATGATGACCAACCTCCAGCCGCCTAGTCCTTATCCCATTTGAAAGGAAGAAGCAAATGAAACCCATTCTATACACAATCCTGATCCTTGGCCTGGCCCTTTCTCTGGCGGGGTGTATTGAAATCAACCCCACCACCCCTCCCACACCCGGGGATACCAACGTCCTCACCATCAATGAAGCCGCCCCGGATGGCGGTGGAACTCCCCGCCTGACCCTGGCGATGGGCGCCGGTCGCCTCTCGCTGGCCCCCGGGGGAGCAGCCTGGGTGGAAGGAACTGCCACCTTTAATGTCGTCAGTTGGGAACCCCAAATCCTGCGCAGCGGGTCCAACCTCACCATCCGCCAGCAAGCCAACGTTTCCATCCCTTCCGGTCGCAGCTATAAAAACGATTGGAATCTCAAACTGGGCAGCCTCCCCATGGAATTGAACCTGGAACTGGGAGCTTACGAAGGAACCATGGACCTCTCCGGTGTTCCCTTAACCCGCCTGGAGATTTCCGATGGCGCCAGCAAGAATGCGGTGGTTTTCAATGCCCCCAATCCCCAGACCATGTCTCGCTTTACCTATAAAACCGGGGCTTCCGAGGTCACCCTGACCGGCCTGGCAAACGCCAACTTTGCGGTGATGGATTTTGAAAGCGGCGCCGGCTCCTATACCCTGGATTTTTCCGGAACACTGCAACAGGCTGGTGATATCCGGGTTTCCTCCGGTCTCAGTACCATTAAAATCATCATTCCCAAAGGCGTACCCGCCCGGGTCACCGTCAGCGGTGGGTTGAATAACGTCCAACCCACTGGCACCTGGTCTGTCACCAACAGCGTTTACGAAACCACGGGCAGCGGCCCCGGCTTAACCTTCACCATTGATATGGGTGTCGGCAGCCTGGAATTAATCAGCCAGTAAAAATGCCATCCTCCCCTGGCAGGGCGCCCTTCCCCGGCGCCCTGCTTCTATTTCCCTTGGCAAATCCTCCATCTTCATCTATAGTTATCTTATGGAAAATAAAGATACCTTGTTTTATAAAAATCCGCCTCCCATTGTCTACGCTTCCGGATCTCATTTGGAAATGGGCCGCCAGATCGGGGAAGCCTGCCGCGGTTTGATTCAACGTAGCGTCACCAACGCCCAGGTACTGATCGATTCCGCCCACAGCCAGCTCCAACTGACCTGGGAGGGCGCGCTCATTCAAGCTCGCAAATACATCCCCTTTATCGAAGAGCGCTATCCGCAATATGTGGAAGAGATGCTCGGCTTTGCAGAAGGTGCAAATGTCACGCTCGATGAGATCGCAGTCGTCAACGCCCTCGAAGCAGTCACCATGGACGCCCTGCACTTAACCAAATGCACCAGCTTCGCCGTCAACGAAACCCGCACCGCCAACGGACACATCCTGGTCGCCCACAATGAAGATTGGCTGCCAGAAGACGAACCCGATATTTACATCGTCCATGCCACCCCGCAGGATGAGCCTCCCTTCCTGGCGATGACCTATGGCGCCTTGCTGCCGAACATCGGTCTAAATGCCTATGGCCTTGCTCAGTGCTGTGATTCTGTCTACCCCTCCGACACCCGCATCGGCACGCCGCGCGTGGTCGTCTCCCGGGCGGTCCTGGCGGCCCGCACCATTGATGGCGCCATCCGCGCCACCACCACGCCCCAGCGCGCCGCCGGTTATAATCACCTCATCGCCCATGAGAGTGGAGAACTCTACAGCATCGAGGTCTCTGCTCGCAATTCTGCCTTTTTATATGCCGAGGACGGGGTCATCGCCCATACCAACCATTACCTCGACCCCAGGATGCAGGAGTTGGAAAACGAGCCGGATGAACTGGTCAGCACCCGCATTCGCTATTACCGGGCAGACCGCCTGCTGCGGCAATCCCACCAGCACACCCGCCAGACTCTGCAAGCCATCCAGCGGGATCACACGAATTATCCCGATTCCATTTGCAATCATTCGATCCATGAACTGAACCCCATGGACCGTGAAACAACCATCTGCGCCCTGGTGATGGACCTCAACGAGCGCACCATGGACCTGGCCTGGGGAAACCCCTGCGTCAACCCGTATCACCGCTTCCAGCTTTAATCCCTCCTGAATCAAAAACACCAGGGAGACGAAATCTTCTCTGGCGTTTTTTGCCGGGTTCTTCCGGCTCAGGTTATCCCTTCAATCCTTCTTCCCGCTCCACCAGGAGGCTTGCCAGACCGCCCGCCGCCGCGATGATGGCAGTCATCAAAAACACGCGGTCGAATCCCCAGGCATCCGCCAGGCCGCCGGTGAAAGCCACCCCCAATGCCCCTGAGGAAAACACGAACCCCAGGATTAACCCGGAAGCGAGGCCCATCCCGCCGGGAATAATTTTCTGTCCCAGCACCACCACGATGGTATAAGCCGCCCCAAGAAAGAACCCGGCCAATGCCACCAGCGGAATCAACCAGCCGCTTTGAATGAAAGGAGCAAACAGGGCAATCGGTGCTGCAGCCAACCCCAGGCTCACCAGCACAATCCACCGCTTCTGCATCCGCTGGCCCAGGTAACCGGCTGTCACATTCCCCAGCGCAGACCCCAGCATATAAACCGATGCCATCAGCCCATAGTAAGTGGCGGGTTGGCCGAGGTCACTCAAATATTTGGGTAGAAAATTGGAAATATTCTGCTGAGCCCAGGATTGGGATGCCGTAATCAGCACCAGGCCTACAATTCCCACCCAGCCGGCCCGCGAACCCGGAACCGGGTGGGCTGGTTTTTCCACCCGGGCTGTACTGCCCAGGCGGCTGCCATTCAGGTTGACCGCTATGAAGATCCCCAGCGGTACCGCCACAATCGTCACGATTAAAATTCCCGGCATTTGCCAGTGGTTGAGCAAGAACCCGCCCAACAAGGGGCCAATAAAATACCCCAATTGACCAAACACAAAGAAATAGGAAGCCGTAACCGTCTCTTTGCCGGCCCGGGAAGTTTGCCCGATGGAAGTTGCCTGGGCTGCCCCCGCCGGGTGAAACATTCCGGAGCCAATGGAGGCAACCACCAAAAAGGTGATGCCCGCCCAGCCGGGCAAAATCAACGCCAGGCTCAAGAATCCAGCCATCCAGAGCACACCGCCGGCTGCCAGCCACTTGGGGCCAAACCGGTCGGAGAGCCAGCCAAACACCGGCTGCATGAGGGCTGCACTGATGACATAAACAGAACCAATTATACCCAACGTGGAATTGCTCAGCCCCATCAGGACACTAATGAACGGTAAAATGACCAGCCGTTGACTGTTCATGATGTCAATCATTAAATGACCCAGGGCAATGGAAGCGAAACGCTTATCTTTTAATAAATTCATGGCTTACCGATACAATCCGCGTTCTAGAATGATTTGGTACACCGACGGTAACACGAAAAAGCGGAATGGTTTCCCCTCTCGAATCCGCATCCGGATATCTGAGGCAGAGATTTGAATCCGGGGTGCATCCACCCAGGCCAATTTATCCTTCAGCCCGGGGATTTTCTCTTCCAAATCCGCCAGCGGAATGCGCGCCCCCGGTCGGCGCATCACGCCCAAGCCATCCACGGCTTCCACCACATCCAGCGGGCGGTGCCAGGTGGGCAGGTCCCGCAGTGAATCTCCCCCGATCAAAAAAATAATCTCGTCCTGTGGAAAGTCTTGCTTCAACTGCCGTATGGTATCCAGCGAATAATGCGGGCCAACCCGCCGGATTTCGACATCACTTAACTCGAAGGTTGGCACGTCCGCCAGGGCTGCCTGCAACAATTCCAACCGAATTGGCAACGGAGAAAGAACCACTCCCCGCTTGTGTGGCGGATTAGGCGTCAGTACCCATAACACCCGATCCAGCCGCAATTGATCTGCAGCTTCCGCCGCCAGGATTAAATGCCCCAGGTGGGGTGGATCAAACGTGCCGCCGAAGACCCCCAGCCGCATCCGGGTTAGTCCTTCCACTCCAATTCAAAGTCACCGACAAACACTGTATCTCCCTCTTCAACGCCTAATTTCCGCAGTGCTTCATCCACCCCCAGGCGCTCCAGCAATTTCTGGAACCGCCGCAGGGAGCCATCGTGTTCCCAGTAGGTCATTTTGGCGGCCCGTTCAATGGCCGCGCCGTTCACCTGGTAACCTTCATCCGTCTGCTGGATGGTGAACGCGCGCGGATCTTCCGCCGGGCGGTAAACCGGCAAGGTGGTCACGGCCGTTTCGGGCATCGGGGCGGTTTGTAGCAATTCCAACGCCTTCCACAACACCGGCTGCAGGTTGTCTCGCGCCAGCGCAGAAACAGCGAACACCACATACCCCCGGCCCTCCAATTCCGCCCGAATCTCCTCCCAGCGCTCCTGCACTTCCGGCACATCCATCTTGTTATATACAACAAGCTGCGGCTTTTCTCCCAGGTGCGGGTCAAACAAAGAAAGCTCGCTGTTGATCTGCGAAAAATCAGCCAGCGGATCTTCCGCCATCCCATCCAATACGTGGATGAGCACCCGGGTACGCTGGATATGCCGCAGGAAGGCGTAACCCAGCCCGGCGCCTTCATGGGCGCCTTCGATCAATCCGGGGATATCTGCCAGCACCAACGAGTTATCAAAATCCAACTCGGCAACACCCAGGTTAGGCTCCAACGTGGTGAAGGGATAATTGGCAATTTTGGGCTTGGCATTCGTCACCGCCGCCAAAAAACTGCTCTTGCCCGCATTCGGCACACCGATTATGCCAATATCGGCAATCAGTTTCAATTCCATGCGCAGCCAGCGTTCTTCATAGGGTTCTCCCTTTTCCGCCGTGCGCGGCGCCTGGTTGCGGGCATTGGCAAAATGGATATTGCCCCTTCCGCCTCGCCCGCCCTTCACCAGCACCATTCGCTGACCGGGCTCCACCAGGTCAACAATCAATTCGCCCGTGTTATCATCATAAACAACCGTCCCCGGCGGCACCTGGATCACCAGTTCCGCAGCGGATTTCCCCGTCTGGTTGTTAACGCCGCCATTCCCGCCACTCTCTGCAATGAAGCGATTCTTGTAATGCAAGGTTTGCAGGGTGTTCAATGTCGGCACCACCTGGATCACCACATCTCCACCCCGTCCGCCGTCACCGCCATCCGGGCCGCCGCGAGTCACAAATTTCTCGCGGTGGAAGTGAACCATCCCATTGCCGCCATTCCCCGAACGCACATAAACTTTCGCTTCATCTATAAACATCTTTTCCTCATCATCCTCTGAACAAGCGAGGTTTTGGGATTCCCCAAAACCTCGCCTTATTTAAGTTGTGCAAATTACTTGCCAAACTTGGCTTTCAAAATATCTTCCAGGGTCGGCAAACCAATCTCCTGGAGTTCATACCGCACCCGCTGCATCGGCTTGTTGACGTTAATGACGCGGGTCAAATCAATCGGGGTAGCGGAGATCACCAGGTCTACATCCGAATTGTTGATTGTGATTTCCAGGTCACGGGTCATTTCATCCCCATAGCCCATCGCAGGCAGGATGGGGCCGGTGGTCGGGTACTTCTCATAAGTGGCGGTGATGGAACCCACTGCGAAGGGCCGTGGATCCACAATTTCCGCCGCCCCAAAGCGCCGCGCAGCCACCCAGCCAGCACCATAGGCCATCTCGCCATGGGTCAGGGTCGGGCCGTCTTCAATCACCAGCACCCGCTTGCCGCGGATTTCCTGGGGGTATTCCACAAACAGCGGGGAGGCCCCTTCAATCACCAGCGCGTGCGGGTTCAATTCATTCAAGCGATTGCGGACAGCAATCACCTTGTCCGGGTCGGCTGTATCCACCTTGTTGATGACGAATACATCCGCCGCCCGCACATTGGTCTCACCCGGGTGGTAGGTATACTCATGGCCGGCGCGGTGCGGGTCTGCCACCACAATTGCCAGGTCCGGCACATAAAACGGAAAATCGTTATTACCGCCATCCCAGAGGACGATATCCACTTCCTGCTCGGCCTGGCGCAAAATCGCTTCATAATCCACCCCGGCATACACAATCACGCCATTATCAATGTGGGGTTCATATTCCTCGCGCTCCTCGATGGTGCATTCGTGCAGGTCCAGGTCGTCATAGGAGGCAAAGCGCTGCACTTTCTGTTTTACCAGGTCGCCATAGGGCATGGGATGCCGGATGGCAGCCACTTTGTAGCCCATCTCGCGCAGGATCAAAGACACCCGCCGGGTGGTCTGGCTCTTGCCAGAACCGGTGCGCACGGCGCAAATGGAAACCACGGGTTTGGTGGATTTCACCTGGGTGGATTTCTGACCCATCAAGCGGAAATCTGCACCAGCTGCCAACACCATGGAGGCTTTGTGCATCACCACCTCATGGGGGACATCCGAATAGGCAAAAATCACCTGCTGGACATCCATTTCCTTGATCAAGCGTACGAGATCGCTTTCCGGGAAGATCGGGATCCCTTCAGGATACAGTTCCCCGGCGAGGGCCGCCGGGTATTTCCGCCCATCAATGTTGGGAATCTGGGTTGCCGTAAAGGCGACAACCTTGTATTCCGGGTTCCCGCGGAAGAAAACATTGAAGTTGTGGAAGTCGCGCCCAGCAGCGCCCATAATAAGGGTTCGAATGGTCATACAGTCACTCCTTACGTGAAATAGATTTTTTCACATCGCTTGTGGGGCTGTGATGCCCAGCAAAGCCAGGCTATTGGCAATAGCCTGACGAGTTGCCGCAACGAGGCGCA
>CALESS010000240.1 GCA_937907495.1 uncultured Anaerolineaceae bacterium | reverse complement strand
GGTTCGTACCCCAGGCGGATTAATTGTTCCACGGCTTCCAGGATGGCCAGGGCCTGGGATTTAATATCCATGGTGCCGCGGCCCCAAATGTAGCCATCGGCGATCTCGCCGGAGAAGGGCTTGTGGGTCCATTGCTCCAGGGTGGCGGGGTCAGCCGGGACGACATCCAGGTGGGCCATCAGCACCAGGGCCGGCAGGGAAGGTTCGCTGCCCTGCCAGGTGTAGAGCAGGCTGAAGGCGTTGACAGGCTCCCGCGTCAGGTGCGAATGGACAGCAGGGTAAAGTTCTTCGATCAGCCGGTGCAGGCGCTGGAATTCCCCGGCATTGGGGGCAGCCTCTTCGCTCATGGAGACAGTCTCACAGCGGATGGCGTGGGCCAACCGTTCGGCGGCGGAGAGGGCATCCACCTCCAGGCCGGGTTCGATCTGTGCATCCGGCCCGGGTTTCATCAGGCGCAGGGTGCGGAAGAGCACAATGGCCGCCAGGAAAAGGATGGCGACGATTACAACGATCAGTATGGTAGTCGGCATGATGACCTCAAAAACATAAGATTTAACCTCAGAGGCACGGAGGGCATTGAGAGAAATTCATCCAGCTCATTTGCCAGGGGAGCGGGTCCAATGCTCCTTCAACGAACGGAGGATGTACACGAAATATTGAATGGTTCTTCAGTGTGCCCTCTGTGATGCGGTGGTGATGATCTACAAGAGTTCCTTCAGGTGGTACAACTCGCCGGGGAGGAAGCCGCGCCCGGCGTAGTAGCCGCGGGTGCCAACGGCAGCAATCACCGCCAGGCGCCGGTAACCGGCTGCCCGGGCAATTTCCTCCGCCCGTTGCAGCAGGGCCGTGCCCAGGCCGCTATGCTGGGCCGCCCCGGCCTGGTCTGCACCGACGGCCAGGGATTGCCCGTAAACATGCACCTCGCGCACCAGGGCAGCCTCTTCCAGGTCCACCAGGCCGGTGGGTGGGGAAGCCGGGCCAGGCAGCGATAGGCGCAGGTAACCGGCGATTTTATCCGCCGGGGTGATAAACGAGAGGAAGTGTTCTTCGGCAAAGCCGGCGGGGTAAACCAGGTCTTGCAGTTCCAGGTCGGCAGCCTCCACTGCCTGCCCGCGCACCTCGCGGCAGCGGATGCAGCGGCAACGCCCGCCGCGGCGGGCAAGTTCGGCCAGGGCATCCTGGCGCAGGCTGGTGCGCCGGTTGCCTTCCACCACATGGGTGGAGGGGATGTCCCGGATCACCCGGTTGACCCGGCAGTAAGGCGGGATGGAGGGCTTGATATCGGCAATCAGGTGCACCAGTTGCCCGGTGGTGTAGGGGGTGTACTCACCCCTTTCCCAGCGGCGGAAAAGCTCGGTGCCAGCCAGCAGTTGGGTGGGGTAGATTTTGATTTCATCCGGGCACAGGCCCTGCCACAGGCGCTCAAAATCCTGCCGATCGCTCTCCGGGGTGGCGCCGAGCAGGTTGGGCATCCAGTGTAGCACAATCTTGAAGCCGAAGGCGCGCAGCAGGGCGGCTGCGGCGTGGGTTTGGGCGGTGGTGTGGCCGCGCTGATTGAGCGCCAGGATGCGGTCATCCAGGCTTTGGGCGCCCATCTGCACCTTGGTCACGCCGAGCTGGCGCAGCCAGGTTAACTCATTCACGGTGATTTCATCCGGGCGGGTCTCAATCACCAGGCCGACATTGCGATGGGGGGCGGTCTCGTTGCGAGCGTGGGCTTCGGCCAGGGTGGAGGAATCCACCTGGTTGAGGGCATCAAAGCAGCGGCGCACGAACTGCTCCTGGTAGTCGCGCCGGTAGGCGCTCCAGGTGCCGCCCAGGATGAGCAGCTCGATTTTATCGGTGGGGTGGCCTACCGCCCGGTAGGATTCCAGGCGGGATTGCACCTGGCGGTAGGGGTCAAACTGGTTCTGGAAGGCGCGGGCCGCGCCGGGTTCATCCGGCAGATAAGATTTGGGCATGCGCACATCATCCGGACAGAAGATGCACTGACCCGGGCAGGGGTAAGGTTTGGTGAGTACCGTGACGGTAGTCACGCCGGAGAGCGAGCGCATGGGTTTCATGCGGATGCGCGCCAGCATAGTCGGGTTGGGTTCCAACTCGCCACTTTCCACCAGCCGGGCGTAGACCGCCACCAGGTTGGACTTGGGAATGAGTCCGCCGCCGGGCAGGGGGTGTTTGCGGGCAGCCGTCTGGAAGGCCGTACCGCGGCGCATCTCCTCCAGCACCAGGCGCGCCAGCCTGGCCCGCTCGGGCGTCAGGGCATGGGTCTCCTGCCAGCGCTGACGGGCGTTCTCATCTTCATCTTCCGGCGGGATGGGTATAATTGAATCTATGGAAAAATCAGTCATTCAACGGCTCCTGAGCCTTAATCAGCAATTCTACCAGACTTTCGCGGGGGCCTTCTCGGCCACCCGCCAGCGCATCCAGCCCGGCATGCGCCGCCTGTTGCCACGCTTGGCGGAATGGCCGCGCCTGCTGGACCTGGGCTGCGGCAATGGCGGCCTGGGGGCGGCCTGGTTGAAGCTGAAGCCGGAAGGCGAATACTGGGGGCTGGATTCTTCGGCGGGTTTGTTGAAGGAGGCAGGCGGAATGCTGGGCTACCGGCAGAATGCTTACCTGTTGCAGGCAGATTTAGGCCGGGCGGGCTGGTCGGAGGTTTTACCGCCGGGGGAGTGGCCCGGCATCACGGCTTTTGCCAGCCTGCATCACATCCCCGGATATGAGCGGCGGTTGGGGCTGCTGCGCGAGGCGGCGGGCCTGCTGCAAACAGGCGGGGAGTTGATTTTCTCCATCTGGCAATTTCAACACAGCCCACGCCTGTTGGCCCGCAAGCAGCCTTGGAGCGCGGCGGACTTGAGTGAGACGGATGTGGAAGAGGGCGATACCCTGCTCGATTGGCGCGCCGCCCCCCCGGGTGCGCCGGAGCAGCATGGCCTGCGCTATGTCCACCAGTTTTCCCCGTTCGAGTTGGAGCGGCTGGCGGCTGGCTGCGGGTTGCAACGGCTGGAGACCTTCGAAAGCGATGGGGAAGGCGGGCGGCTGGGGTTGTACCAGGTGTGGGGGAAGGGGTAGGAAAAAGACAAGCATCGCACCTGATCCCCCACAGCGAAAAGGACGCATCTGGTTCCCAACCGGGGAGATCATACCGAAAAAACCGGCAGACGGCTTTTACCCTATCTGGAAAGGATGATGGAGGATAAAGTGCGCATGGAAGGAGAGGTGGGAAGGATGAAGAAAAAACAGGATCAAATTTTCCAGGGGATTAGCTGGGGTGTTCTTTACCTGTTGTTGGTCATGAGCCCGGTGCTGGTGATGTTCGTCGCGCCGCATCCGCAAGGAAGGGAGTTCTGGAGGGAGTTCTCGGTCAGCCTGGGATTTATCGGTCTGGCGCTGATGGCCTTGCAATTCGCCTTGACGGCCCGTTTCAAATGGCTGAAAGCTCCCTATGGGGCGGATATCGTCTATCATTTCCATCGCCAAATTTCATTTGTGGCGCTCGGGCTGATTTTGATTCACCCCTTGCTGTTATTCATTTTTTCTCCCGATACCTTGAAATTATTGTTGTTCTGGTCTGCTCCCTGGCGGGCGCGGGCTGCCCTGGGTGCGGTGCTGGCCTTGCTGGCGGTGGTGGGTCTCTCGGTTTGGCGCAGGCGGCTGAAGATTGAGTATGACCGCTGGCGCATCTGGCATGGCATTCTGGCAATGGTGGCAGTGGCTTTCGCTTTGGTTCATGTGCTGCTGGTGGGCCATTACATTGATCTCCCCTGGAAGCGCTTGCTTTGGGTGGGCTATGGCCTGTTCTGGATCGGCCTGCTGGCTTATACCCGCCTGCTGAAACCCTGGATGTTGCTGCGCCGGCCCTACGAGGTGAGCCGGGTCAAGGCCGAACGGGGAAATACCTGGTCGGTGACTGTAAAACCAATCCGGCATCGGGGGTTTCGCTTTCAGCCCGGGCAATTCGCCTGGATCACCATCTGGGACTCACCCTTTGCGGATGCCGAACACCCCTTTACCATCTCATCCGGTGCCGGGCAAACCGGAGAGCTGACCTTCACCATCAAATCCCTGGGGGATTTCAGCGGACGCATTCAAACGCTGCAGGAGGGCGAGCGGGTTTATGTGGATGGCCCGTATGGCTCCTTCTCCTGTGACCGGCATCCTCATGCGGAGGAACTGGTGTTTATTGCCGGGGGAGTGGGGATTACGCCGATGATGAGCATGCTGCGCACGCTTGCCGCACGAGGCGACCGCCGCCCCCTGACCCTGCTGTATGCGAACCGGGATTGGGAACAGGTTATTTTCCGGGAGGAACTCTCCGAGCTGGAGGAAGGCCTGAATTTGAAAATCATTCACGTTCTGGAAAAACCGGTTCCGGGTTGGCCGGGCGAACAGGGCTTCATCAACCGGGAGGTCTTGCTGCGTCACTTGCCGAAATTGCAGCCCCGCAATCGAGTGGAGATTTTCATCTGCGGGCCAGAACCCATGATGGACGCGCTGGAACGCCAGCTGGAAGGCCTGGGCGTTTGGGCCGGCGATTATCATTCCGAGCGGTTTAATTTCGTCTGAGAGGAGGAGCCATGCGCCAGAAGATTTCTACGCGCTTTGCATTGCTGGTGGGGGCCGTGGGGTTATTGCTGGCTGCGATTTTTGCCTGGCTGCAAAGCGGGGTCTGAAAGGGCTGTGTGTGGAAGGGGTAGATGACACCTCAAAACCTCACCCCATGGGATATCCCCCAGGGGAGATTGGAGAAGACTCCGGGGCGCCGTTCCAAAATCCGCCGGGGTAATGTATGATAGAGAGGGATCGCACCTGGCGTACTGCGCTTTTGGATATGTTTTCGTAAACCCGAATTAACACCAGAACCATGCCCATCCTCTTTCTCTACTCTCTAACCATCAGGCGGCTCGAATAATCTTCAAAATGAAAAAAATTCTCTTGCTCTCTCTCCTCATCGGCATCAGCGGCGGGGCCGTGTTGGCCGCTTTAACCTCACTTCCGCTCTTTTGGGGCGGCTGGTGGGCTTACAGCCTGCTGCTGACGGTGGGTGTATGGGTCGTGTTGTGGGGCTGGCGGTCCGCCGGCTGCGGGCGGGCCCTGGGCTGGATGCTGCTGGCGGCTTTTGTGCTGCGGCTGGCGGCGGGGGTGGCCCTGCAAACCTTGCTGCCTGTGGTGGGTTATGACGAGGAAGTACAAAATGCAGGTTACGTATTTTTTGATGCCTACCAGCGGGATGGACAGGCCTGGCAGTTGGCAGCCAGCGGTCAGCCCCTGCTGAACGCCTTCCGCGGCGAGGGCTTCATCAGCGATCAATACGGTGGTCTGCTGGCGCTCAGCGCCGCGGTTTACCGCCTCTTCAGCCCGAATGTGCATCGCCCGGTGGTCATCCTCATCCTCACAGCCCTGTTTGGAGCGCTGGGTGTTCTGTTCACCTACCGGGCGGTGGGCAAACGCTGGGGATTGCCGGCGGCGGTGATCGCCGGCTGGATCATGGCACTCTACCCGGAGGCCATTCTGCTGGGCGCATCACAAATGCGGGAGCCTTTCCTGGTGGGCTTGTTTGCCGCCGCCTTCTGGGGGTTGCTGCTCTGGCAGGAGCGCCGCCGCCTTTCCGTGCTGACCCTGGCTCTCAGCCTGCTGGGGATGGTACTCATTTCCTGGCGCATGGGGCTGGTGGCGGGCGGAATCCTCGCCGTCTGGTTCGGGCTGGATGTGCTGGCGGAATCCGATCGGCGCTTCTGGCGGGGCCTGGGGTTGGCCGCCGGGGTGGTCGGCTTCCTGCTGCTGGTGCTGGTGAGTTGGAACTGGCTGGGGGAAGCGGCCCTGTGGGACGCTCACCTCACCTGGCAAGGTTCCGGGATCATCCAGTGGGTGATCCAAAAGCTCAGCATGAACTGGCGGGTGCCGGTGGTCACGGCCTATGGCCTGGCTCAACCGGTGCTGCCCGCCACCCTGGCGGACCCGGCTGCCGCCATCTGGAAGACCATCAACATCCTGCGGGCGCTGGGCTGGTATGCCCTGGCGCCTTTCCTGCTGTATGGCATATTTAGCGTTTGGAAAGCCCCGGCTGGGCGCCAGCGCCGACTGCTGCTGTGGCTGGCAGCCATCATTGCCCTGTGGATCGTTTTATCTTCAGCCCGCGCCGGCGGTGACCAGTGGGATAACCCGCGTTACCGGATCCTTTTACTGCCCTGGATGGCGTTATTGACGGCCTGGGCGGTGGGTTTTGCCCGTCAGCGCCGCGATCCATGGCTGGTGCGCTGGCTGGCAGTGGAGGGCGTCTTTTTGCTGCTGTTCAGCAACTGGTATGTGGAGCGTTATACCGCCTATGGCCTGCCGCTGGGCTTTCCGTTGACGGTCTTGCTGGTGTTGATCAGTTCCATTGCCATCCTGGCAGGCAGTTGGGGCTGGGATCTGTGGCGTAAAAAGTCGAAAATCCGCAAAACCTGACAAAAGTAACCATAAAAGAGAACATCCATCGCCGGAATATTGAGTAGAATACTTATTAGATAATTATCTTATGCCATCCACCACCTTCCGCGCCTTTCGTCATTACAATTACCGGCTCTGGTTCTTCGGCCAGGGGGTCTCGCTGATTGGCACCTGGATGCAGGCTATGGCGCAGCAGGTGCTGGTTTACCGCCTCAGCGGTTCAGCCGCCGCCCTGGGCATCGTCAACCTGATGGCGCTCATTCCGCTCATCCCGTTCAGCCTGTGGGGAGGTTCCCTCTCGGATCGGGTCTCCAAACGCACTGTGATCTTATGGGCGCAGGTGGCCATGTTGATCCAGGCTCTCATCCTGGCTGTCTTCACCTGGAGCGGGATTGTCCAGATCTGGCACGTCTACGTGCTGGCATTGCTGCTGGGGGTGGCCAATGCGGTGGATTTGCCCGCCCGGCAGGCGTTCACGGTGGAACTGGTGGAAGGCCGGGAAGACCTGACCAATGCCATTGGCCTGAACTCCGCCATGTTCAACGGCGCCCGCGCCCTCGGCCCGGCACTGGCGGGGGTGATTGTCGCCATCACCGGGGAAGGCACGGCTTTCTTCCTCAATGGGCTGACCTTTTTGGCGGTCATCATCAGCCTGCTGCTGATGCGCAACCTGCCGCAGACCCCCGCGAAGGCGCTCCGCAGCCGCCCGCTGCCGGGGCATATCCTGGAGGGGATGAAATTTATTGTGCAGAACCGCAACCTGATGATTTTGGTCAGCCTGGTGGCGGTGAGCGCTTTTCTTTCCATGCCCTACAATACACTGATGCCGGCTGTGGCTGACCAGGTTCTCTCTGCCAGCGCCCAACCGGTCATTCGCAGCATTTGTGATCCGCAAACCGGTTGGTTGACCTGCCAGGCGCCGGAGGCTCTGCCGCTGGGGATGTTAATGGCGGCGGTGGGCATTGGCGCAGTGGTCGGCGCGCTGACGGTGGCTTCCCTGCCGGATGGCGCCCGGCGCGGCCGCTGGCTGACAGTGGGCAACCTGGGGTTTCCGCTGCTGCTGGTGGCGGTGGCCTTTTCCCGCTCCTTCCTGCTTACCCTGGGCTTGCTGATGGGGGTGGGGGTGATGTTCGTCTGGCAGAACGCGCTCACCAACACGCTGATCCAACTGTTGGCGCCCGATGCCCTGCGCGGCCGGATTATGGCGGTTTATACCATGACCTTCCAAACCTTTATGCGGCTGGGAGGCTTGCAGGCGGGCTTCATGGCGGATTGGGTAGGTGTACCCCTTACGCTGGGCCTGGGGGCGGGTCTCTCCCTCATTTACGGAGCGTATGTCGCCCTGCGCTACCCGGTGGTGCGCCGGATGTAGGGAAAGCCATTTTCTGGCGTTGTTTCGCCGCAATTCGCACCGGTGAGCAAAAAAGATGAGAAACAACAGGTGGTTGATCGCGGTGATCAACCACCTTTAATAGACCCCGCCCCGTGGAACCCGAAAAGATTCAGCCCTGCGCAAAAATAAGAGTTTTCACTGGCTGCCGCCGCGCAGCCAAAACAGGCATTTGCTAATGGTATAATTTTTCGGTATGTGCCCGGTCAGCGGGCGCATGGACCTTATCCTATGATCAAACAGTGAGATTAATTTCATGGAAAAAATTCGCAGGGAAATCCCCAATTCCTTCAGCCTGCCCCGCCGCATCAGCCGGCTGGGTCAGCTTGCCTACAACACCTGGTGGATCTGGAACCCCGAAGCCCAAATCCTTTTCGCCCAGATTGACAAACCCCTCTGGGAGCGTCTCTACCACAACCCGGTGGCCTTCCTCCGCAAGGTGGACCGCCCCCGCCTCAACGCCGTCACCTCCGACCAGCACTACCTGGACTATTATGACCGGGTGATGCGCAACTTCGATGCCTACCTGAAACCCGCCAGCACCTGGTACAGCAAAACCTACCCCAAACTGAAAAACAAACAGATCGCCTACTTCTCCTTTGAATTTGGCCTGCACGAATCGCTGCCCGTCTATGCGGGCGGCCTGGGTATTCTCTCCGGCGACCACATCAAGGAAGCCAGTGATCTTGGCCTGCCCCTGACCGGGGTGGGTTTCATCTACAACCAGGGCTACTTCACCCAGCGCATCACGGAAGACGGCTGGCAGGAAACCCGCACCTTCCACCTGGATTCAGAACTGGCGCCGGTCATCCCGCTCTATACCGAGAGCGGCGACCCGGCCCTGGTTTCAGTGGACCTGCCCGGACGGACGGTGTTTGCCCGCCTGTGGGAAGTGCAGGTGGGGCGGGTTTCGCTCATCCTGCTGGATTCGAACGTTGAGGCGAATTCTGCTTATGACCGCACCCTGACCGACAAACTTTACTCCAACGACCTGGATATTCGCATCTCGCAGGAAATCCTGCTGGGCATGGGCGGAGTGCGGGCGCTGCGCCTGCTGGGCTACAGCCCGGATGTCTGGCACATGAACGAAGGCCACTCGGCTTTCCTGGCGCTGGAACGCCTGCGCGAGCTGGTATCGGAAGGCAAAACCTACCAACAGGCCGCTGAAATCATCCGCCATAACAACGTTTTCACCACCCATACCCCGGTGCCGGCGGGCAACGACCAGTTCCCACTGTGGATGGCGGAGAAATACTTCACCCCCCTGCTGGGTGAGCTGGGACTGACCCGCGACCAGTTCGTTGCCCTGGGTTACCAGAAACAGCAATGGGGCGATTCCTTCTGCATGCCCGTCCTGGCGTTGCACCTTTCCAACCATCGTAACGCCGTCTCGGAGCTGCATGGCGAAGTTTCGCGCCAGATGTGGCAGTTCCTCTACCCCAATACCCGGGTGGAGGATGTGCCGATTACCCACATCACCAACGGCGTTCATACCGGCACCTGGCTGGCCCGCCGCATGCGCCTGCTCTTCGAGCGCTATTTTGGAGCCGATTGGATGCAGCATGTGGATGACCCGGACCTGTGGTCGCAGGTCAATAACATACCGGATGCCGAGTTGTGGCTGGTGCGCCGCCACCTTAAGCGCAAACTGGTATTGTTCGCCGAGGAGCGCGCCCGCCGCCAGTGGCTGCAGGGCGGCGTTCATCCGGTGCAGGTGATTGCCGGCGGTGTGCTGTTGGAGCCATACTCCCTCACCATCGGCTTTGCCCGCCGCTTTGCCACCTACAAGCGCGGCAACCTGATTTTGCGCAACCTGGACCGCCTGATGAGTATCATCAATAACGCCAATATGCCGGTGCAAATCGTTTTTGCGGGTAAAGCCCACCCGGCGGATGAACCCGGCAAGCTGATCATCCAGCAGGTTTACCGCACCGTCAAAGATGCGCGCACCGGCGGGCGGCTGGTCTTCCTGGAAGATTACGACATGAACCTGGCCCGCTACCTGGTGCAGGGGGTGGATGTCTGGTTGAATACGCCCCGCCGCCCGAATGAGGCCAGTGGCACCAGCGGCATGAAGGCTGCCCTGAATGGTGCGCTCAACTTCTCCGTGCTGGATGGCTGGTGGCGCGAGGGTTACAATGGGCGTAACGGCTGGTCCATCGGCGAAGAACGGGAATACACCGACTACAACGAGCAGGATGACGCAGATGCAGAAGGCCTGTACGACACCCTGGAAAACGAGATCATCCCGCTGTATTACACCAACCGCAGTGCAGACGGCATGTCCGCCGACTGGATGTTGCGGGTCAAAGAGTCCATGCGCACCCTTATCCCCCAATTCTCCTTGCGCCGCATGCTCAAGGAATATATGACCCAGATGTATTTGCCTTCCATTGAGGAAGAAGAGTAGGAGCCTGCCATGCATTTAAGCCTGGAATTTACCTGGACGGCCGTGGTGGTGGCCTTAAGCATCTTTGCCCTGCGGGTGGTGGATATGTCCATGGACACGGTCCGCCTGTTGTTCGTAGTGCGCGGTAAGAAGACCCTCTCCTGGATTTTGGGCTTCTTCCAGTCGGCGGTGTTTGTAATTGCCATCAGCTCTGCCCTGGCCAACATGAACAACATTCTCAGTCTGCTGGGGTACGCCGGCGGATTCGCCACCGGTAACGTGGTGGGAATGTTCATCGAAGAGCGGCTGGCGATCGGTCATATCCAACTCACCATCATGTCCAGCCAGCGCGGATCTACCATCGCAGATCAACTGCGGGAGGCCGGCTACGCGGTGACAGAAATTGCCGGGCGCGGCCGCAGCGGCACGGTCAGCGTGCTGCATGTAGATGTCAAGCGCAGGGCGATTGACCACGCCGAGACCATCATCCTGGAAGCTGACCCCGAAGCCTTTGTCACCGCAGAAGATGTGCGTCCGCTGCGGCGCGGCTTCTGGCGGGCGTAAAATCACCCCCCAACGTGAAAAATAAGAGAGTCCCATCTGAAAGTGGGACTCTCTTTGCGTCTGTTGCAGTGGGAGGAAAACTAGGGGGTGCAGGGGTATTGTACCGGGGTGAAGTTGAACATATCCTCATACGGCGAATAAAAGCTCACATCTGGCAGGAGCGGAAAATCCTCTCCGAGGTAGGTGTTGAACACCACCCGAAAGCTGTTGACCGGGGTGATGGCTGGATAGATCTGCTTTGCACCCTCTCCGGGCAGATGGTAAGCATTGAAAATTGCCATCCGGACTTCGGTATCGAGACCATGATCCCCTTGAATGATGATCACGGGCGGCTTTTCCGACCCGGCCAGGATGGTTTGAACAATTTCAAGGGTTCTTTGATTCAGATGTTGGAATTCTTCGGTCAAGGCGGCGTCTGAGTGCGAATAGGCAAACTCGCCCTCGGCATTGAAATAAGCCTCGCGGGCATGCGGTGCCAGGATATGAGCGAAAACGAACTTGGGCCCCTCGATTTGCGGAACAAGTTCCAATTGATCCATTTGGAACATTATCAGGTCGTACAATTCCTGCCGGTGATCCTGGAAGAGTGCATCCAGCCAGGCGGTTTTTGCCTCCTCCAGAGGCCGCAGCACAGTCGTTCGCAGGTAAACCACTTCAAATTCCGTGAGCCGGGAAAAATCAAAAAAGGAACTCAACACCGGTTGGTTCTGGCTGATGTAATGGTCTGCATCCACAAAATCCGTGAACCAAATGCTGCTTTGCAGCGCCACGGTTTGGTAACCATGCTCTTCCAGCAGCTTGCGGGCCTGGCTATTCAGAATCTTCCCTTCCAGGCTGCCTTCGCCAAGCGCCTCCACATAATTCATATTCAGCGAGGTAGAAAGCGAGAGCAGGGTCATTGCGTAGTTACTTTGCGAGCAGGTCGGAACCGTAAATCCAAGTCCTTCCAATTGTTCTATAAAATATTGATTGTCAAAGTCCATGTATTTGGACAGGGCGTCCTGGCGCGGATATCCATCCAGGATGATGTAATAAATATCCGGCAGATACCCCGCCGAGCCGGGTAATTTTTGCTGTGGGGAGGATTGCCCAGCCTGGGAATCTGGCTCCTGCATTGTCCGATATCTTCCCCACTCGTACGAGCCGATGTGGATGATGGGCAATACCAGTAAGATGATGCTCACCAGGCCGAGAAAGCGGGTGGTGGTACCCAGTTTCCAGGAGCGCTTATACACCCACCATCCGAGGGCTGCGGATACCAGCAGCCAGGCAGGGAAGAGGTAGCGGTGGCGGCCTAAAACCACCCCGACGATTTTTAGGCCCTCCAGTGCATCGTAAAGATGCCCATATGCAAAGAAGAATAGGAGGAACAGGGCACTCAACAGGCTGGCTTTTTCCTTATCCCGGATGCGCCAGGAGAAAAGCAAATAAACCAGCAGAGAGAAAAGGACGGCAATGACAATGGAACGAACGCCTTCTTTCAGGCGCATTTGGTCAATGTTGGAACTGACCAACCCCAGGGCGGAATAGATTCCCAGCAGGACAGGATAATACCGGGCTTGATTTTTCATTTTCCCCTCACGCCCTCCGCCTTAATCCTGCCTCTCCAGGAGGTATAAAATGCGTTGGGTTTGTGGAATTTCCACCCGCTGCCGGGTGTGATAATACTTGCCGAAGGCTGCTTCAAACCCTTCCGGCGTGTATTGAGGGAATATATCCAGCCGGGTTTGCAACAGACGCTGTACCTGCGAATCGTTCTTGGGTACAAACTCAATCA
>CALESS010000239.1 GCA_937907495.1 uncultured Anaerolineaceae bacterium | reverse complement strand
TTCTATCTGTGGCAAATTAACGCCCTCCCCTCCCTCACCCTGGCGGATGGCAGCAATGTAGCCCTGGACCCCGGCATCAACGCTGGCAGTGCCGCGGTGCAATATCTAATGGCGCAACTGTATGACCGCGCTGGCTGGGAAAAAGCCAGTGGGGAAAATGGCCTTTTTGCCACCTACAATCATCTCTTTGGATACCCGTTCGATTACGCTTTTGAACCGCTGCTGCCCGTTGATCTCACCCAACCCAATTTCCAACTGCCGTTTGAACCCTGGGATACGTGGTCCTTCACGAGCGGCCCGCATGGCGGTTGGGCAGATGGCAGCGCCTGGGCAGCTCTCGATTTTGCCCCACCCGGCGAAGGACTGGGCTGTGTGCAAAGCAACGCCTGGGTCGTGGCGATTGGGGATGGCCTGATCGTGCGATCCGAATCCGGCGCGGTGGTGCAAGACCTGGATGGAGATGGCTTTCAGCAAACCGGCTGGAGTATCCTTTATATGCACATGGAAACCCGCGACCGGGTACAGGTGGGGGATTTTGTGAGGGCGGGTGAGCGCATCGGGCATCCCTCGTGCGAAGGTGGTTTTTCAAATGGCACCCACCTCCACCTGGCAAGAAGGTATAATGGAGTATGGATTTCCGCGGATGGCAGCCTGCCGTTTATCATGGATGGCTGGGTTTCTGCCGGGGATGGTATTGAATATAACGGTTACATGATAAAGAATGGGATTACTGTTGAAGCCTGGGATCGGCGCGGCGAACAAAACCAAATTTCACGTTAAGCGTTTCCATGTTGTACTGGGATCGCTGGCATTAATATTCTCATTGCTGGGATGTAACTTCCCCATCCTGCTCTCGGGCGGTGGCGGCACCGACCCGATCACCACCCCCGCCCTCGATTTAACCTTCCTGCCCACGCCCATCCAGGCCGTCACCACTGCCCCGGCCCCCATTTCCGCCGGGTTCAGCACCGCCACCCAGGCACCCACCCTTAACCCTGAAACACCCCTGCCGCCGATTATGTACTACACCCAATCCGGCGATACCCTGGAAAACATCTGCGGGCGGTTCAATGTCCTCCCGGAAGAAATCACCTCCACCAGCCCGGTTCAGCCTGGCATTTACCTTTTGCCTGGTCAACTGCTCTTCATCCCGGCCCGCCTCACCAACACCACGCCCACCACATTGCTGATGCCGGATAGCGAGGTGCTTTACTCCCCCACCTCCATCGGGTTTGACCTGGAGGGCTTCATCCGCCAGGCCGGTGGCTATCTCAGCACGTATTCGGAATACCTGGCTGTTGGCACCCGCAGCGGCGCAACCATCATTCAACGCGTCGCCCAGGAGAACTCCATCAGCCCCCGCCTGTTGCTGGCCCTGTTGGAGTTCCAATCCGGTTGGGTATATGGTCAGCCAACCTCCATCGCCCGGGAACAATACCCAATGGGCATGGTGGATAACACCCATAAGGGGCTGTATAAACAGCTCAACTGGGCCGTCAAGCAGATCTTTGCCGGCTATTACGGTTGGCGGGCGGGCACGTTGAAAAACATCCTCTTTACAGATGGCACCAGCCTGCCCATCGCTCCGCAGGTGAATGCCGGCACAGTAGCCTTGCAAACATTTTTCTCCCGCATGTACAACCAGCGGGATTGGGGCGGGGTGCTCTACGCCCCGGAGGGCTTCCCCGATCTCTACCAGCGCATGTTTGATAGCCCCTGGGTGCGCGCCCAGGCCTTTGAGCCTTTCTTCCCGGAAGGGCTTGCCCAGCCCCAACTGGATCTGCCCTTTTTCCCGGGGAAAACCTGGTCCTTCACCGGCGGGCCGCACGCCGCCTGGGTGGCAGGTTCACCCATTGCCGCGCTGGATTTTGCCCCCGCCACCGATATCTCTGGCTGTGTGGATACCTACGAATGGGTGACGGCATCGGCTTCCGGGTTGGTGGTGCGCTCCGAAAACGGGGTGGTGATCCTGGATTTGGACGGGGATGGCTATGAGCAAACGGGGTGGGTTATTCTTTACCTGCATATTGCCGAGAAAGGCCGTGTACCGGTTGGCGCCATTGTCAACGTGGGTGAAATCATCGGTCATCCCTCCTGCGAAGGCGGCTCAGCCACCGGTACCCATGTTCATATTGCCCGCAAATACAACGGGGAGTGGATCCCGGTGGATAGCCCGCTGCCGTTTGTGCTTTCCGGCTGGCAAGCCCACACAGGCTCCAGGGATTATCTGGGCACCCTCACCCGCGACGGTCTGACCGTTACCGCCTCGCAATACGGATCTTTTGAGACGAAAATTACGAATGACGCCTATACCCCATAAATTCATTCGGCTGTTGGTTGCCGTTTGGCTGTTGCTGCCTCTCCTTCCTGCCTGTGCTCCCCCGGCTCCGTTAAATACAACGCCCCAGCCCATCAGCAATCCGCCGACCCTCACCCCGCCGCTGCCCACCCTGACGCCAGCCCCCACTCGCCCGCTGTACACCCCCGGGGAGTTGGTGGAATACCTGGCCCAGAGCGGAGATACCCTGCCCGGGCTGGCAGGGCGTTTTAACACCACCATCGCTGAAATTCGCCAAGCCAACCCCATTATCCCGGAGGCAGTGACTACCCTGCCCCCCGGCTTGCCGATGCAAATTCCCATCTACTACCGGCCATTTTGGGGCAGCGCTTTCCAAATTCTGCCCGATGGGCGTTTCGCCAACGGTCCGGCCGAGGTGGGATTTGACCCGGTGGCTTATGTGAATAGTCAACCCGGTTGGTTGAAATCCTTCCGCACTTACCTGGGCGGGAAGAACCGCAACGGCGGCGAAATGGTGAAATATATCGCTGATAATTACTCCGTCAGCCCGCGGCTATTACTGGCCCTGCTTGAATGGCAGACCGGGGCGCTCACCCAACCAGAATCCACCGCCACATCCGAGCGATACCCGCTCGGTCTCCTCGACCTGCAACACCCGGGGCTGCCTTCGCAGCTCGGCCTGGCAGCCAACCTCCTTAATAATGCATTTTACGGCTGGCGGCTTGGCACGTTTACCAGCTTTTACCTGCCGGATGGCCGCCTGGAAAACATTGATCCATGGCAAAATGCAGCCACGGCCAGCTTGCGCCACTTTTTCTCCCTGATTGAGACGCCGGATACGTTTGATTATGCCACCTCAAGCCTGGGCTTTCAGGCTGTGTACACTTCTCTGTTCGGTGATCCATGGGCAAATCCCGGCCCGGTGATCCCTGGCAGCCTGACCCAGCCCGATCTGCGCATGCCATTCCCTGCCGGCACCGCCTGGACTTATACCGGCGGCCCGCATACAGGGTGGGGAGATGGCGACCCCATGGCTGCCATTGACTTTGCCCCACCGACGGTGGTGGGCGGCTGTACACCTACCGAGCTATACGCCACGGCGGTCGCCGATGGCGTGGTGGCGCGGGTGGGCGAGGCGATCGTGCTTTTGGATCTGGATAAAGATGGGGATGAGCGCACCGGTTGGGTAATCTTCTACCTGCACGTGTCGGAAAGCGGCAAAGCGCCCCTCGGCCGCACCCTTAAAGCCGGCGATCCGGTGGGTCACCCTTCGTGCGAAGGCGGCACTGCCACCGGCACCCACGTTCATATTGCCCGCAAATACAACGGTGAATGGGTCCCCGCCGATAGCGCCCTGCCCTTCAACCTGGAAGGCTGGATTACGCAAAACGGTTCAGAGGAATACCTGGGCACCCTGGTGAAATTTGGCAAGGTGGTGACGGCTTGCACTTGTTCGAATCTGGCCAGCCAGGTCTATTCCGGGCCTTGATGGTATAAAATTTATTACATCTCTTCTCCAGGATAATCTCCAGCATGCATAGAAAACGACTCCAGGGAATGCCTGCTTTTATTATTGTCTGGTTCGGGCAGCTCATCTCCCTGATGGGCAGTTCCATGACGGGGTTTGCCCTGACCATTTTCGCCTGGCAAATCTCCGGCAAGGCCACCAACCTCGCCCTGGTTGGCTTCTTTAGCTTTGCCCCAACCGTTCTTTTCTCACCCATCGCCGGCGCCCTGGTGGATCGGTGGAATAAAAAGCTGGTCATGATGCTCAGCGATCTGGCCGCCGGGTTGATAACCATTCTCATCCTCGTCTTGTACCATTTCGATGTCCTGCAAATCTGGCATCTGATGGCTACAGGTTTTATATCTGGCACTTTCCAATCCTTCCAATTTCCGGCTTATTCTTCCGCCATCTCGGTCATGATCCCCAAGAAGCAATTCACCCGCGCCAGCAGCATGCTCTCCCTGGCGGAAGTCGGACCAGGCGTCCTCTCCCCAGTGCTGGCAGGCGCTCTGATCGGCATCATCGGTATTCGCGGTATTCTGTTAATAGACATCGTGACATTTGTTTTCGCGATCTCTACCCTGCTCGTAATCTTCATCCCTCCTGTCCCGCCATCCAAAGAAGGCTCGGAAGGTAAGGGCAGCCTGCTGCGGGAAGCCTGGTATGGTTTCGAATTCATTCTCAAACGTCCTTCATTATTGGGTTTGCAGCTCGTCTTCTTCGTGGGTAATTTTTTCAGTTCCTTTATGTGGGTGCTGATGAGTCCTGCCATCCTCGCCCGCACCGGAGATAATACGATCATCCTGGGTTCGGTTCAATCCGTTGCCTCCATTGGCGGTGTACTCGGGGGGCTGGCAGTCTCAATCTGGGGCGGGTTCAAGCGCAAAATTATCGGCGTGCTGACAGGCTGGGCCTTAAGCGGCCTGTTCATGGTTGGATTTGGCCTGGGCCGTGAAGCCATCCCCTGGGCAATTGCAGTTTTTCTGCTGCAACTTTCGGTGATGATCGTCAATCCCTCCA
>CALESS010000238.1 GCA_937907495.1 uncultured Anaerolineaceae bacterium | reverse complement strand
TATCGGTTGCTGGAAGGTCGTTTTTGAGCGCTTCACCCGCCGGGAGTGCAACGCAATCTTCCGGGAGCTGCAAGAAAAAAGCGGCCTGGTTTTTCACTCCCAGGGTTTCCCGTTCAGCCCTCCGCCAGAGGGGAATTCAATTTCAACTGCTCGATCACTTCCAATAGCAAGGAATCGTCATTTTCAACCCGCGCATCCGCCTGCATCTCCCCCAGCCACTGGATGGCCTGCTGGCGGGCATCGTGTTCGGTGGCGGAGCAGGCCAGGGCGGCCCGCAGCAGGACGATCGCCTCGGCCTGCTGCGCCTGCAATTGGTAGTTGCGCGCCATATTCACCGCAATCCGGCTTACCATGTTAATCTCGTTGAGGCGCAGGGCAAGCGCCAGCGCCCGCGAGAAATAATTTCGGCTGGCTTCCAGGGCATCCATTTCACGGTGGATTTCCCCCAGGCTGTTGAGGCAAACGATCACCGTCCAATTCTCCCCGATTTCCTGCGCAATTTTCAGCGCAGCCCGGGAAAACTGGCTGGCCGCGGCTAAATCGCCGCGGGCAGTAGCCAGCTCTCCCAGGTTATTCAACGCCAACGCCATGCCATCCTGATCCCCCAGCTCCTGGCACAATTCCAGGCTTTGCCGGTAATACTCCTCCGCCCGGGGAAGCTCCCCTCGAACGTGGTAGATCGTCCCCAGGTTGTTCAGCAAGACCGCCTGCTGGAACCGGTCATTGATCTGGCGGCTGATCTCCAGGCACTCACTGAACTGGGCCACTGCCTGATCGTACTGCCCCTGGTAGCAGGCCAGGTCCGCCAGGCGGTTGAGAACCGCCGCCAGTTGGCGGGGATTCTGCGTCCGGCGGCAAAACTCGAGCGCCTGGTTAAAGGATTGGGCGGCTTCGGAGTGACTCCCCTGCCGCAAGTGATTCAATCCCATCAGGGTCAGGGCTTGTGATTGGCCCAATTCATCCCCCGCCCTTTGGAAGTAATCCAGCGCTTGCTGCCCATAACGTTGCGAGGCAGAGAGGTCTTTCTCCCGCTGAAAAAGCCAACCCAACTGAACCTGGCAATGCGCCAGCTCGGCGCGGGTCTCATTGCGGCGGAAGATTTCCTCCGCTTGCAACAAAGCCGGGCCGGCAAGTGCAGTCTGGCGGGTGCTGTATGCCAGGCCGCCCACCCGGGAAAGCAGCATCCCGCGCGCCAGGTCACAGAGCGGCTCAACTGGTAAAACGGCCAGGGCGTGCTGAAACCAGGTCAGGCCCTCGCTGAAGAGGCTGCGAATGCTGAAAAATTGGTACAGGCTATCCACGCAGCGGGTGATTTCCGCGCAGCAACCATTTTCAACCAGCCAATCCCACATCAGGTTGAGGTTGCCGAATTCCTGCTGCAAGGCAGCCAGGGCGGCTGGCTGATCGGCGCCCTGCAGGGCGGGGTTTTGCCGCGCCAGGAAATCCACATAGAAGCGGGCGTGCCGCGCCCGGGTTTCATCTGCTTTTCCGGCGGCGTTCAGCTTTTCCAGTAAAAACCTGCGGATCACTTCGTGCAGGTGGAAGCGCTGATTCTCATCCAGGCGCAGCAGCGATTTGGCAACCAGGTTGGAAAGGATATGCGGGGTGGCATCGGCGATGGCGGGCAGGGCGAGCCGATCCATCCCGCCCTGGAATACGGACAGGCGGCACAGGGCATCCTGCTCGCGTTCGCTCAAGCGCTCCCACGAGACCTCAAAAGCGGCCCGCAGGCTGCGGTGGCGGGGCGGCAGGTTGGTGAAACGAGAGGTCAAGACATCCAGGTCGCCTTCAATTTTCCCGGCCATTCCTTCCGTTCCATGCTCCCAGATGGCGGCCGCCGCCAGTTCCACCCCCAGCGGGAAGCCCTCAAGCAGGCGGCAGATACGAATGACGGCGGGCAGGTTGGCGGAGGTGAGTACAAAGCCGGGCTGGATTTGTCCGGCGCGCCGGACAAATAAATTCAGGGCATCGAAATTTTGCGCCTCGGGCAGGGGAATCTGCGGTTCCGAGGGGAAAGCCAGGCCGCCCAGCGGAAAAACCCGCTCCTGCTGCAACATCAGCCGTTCGCGCGAGGTGACCAGCAGCTTCAAGCCGGGGGCCTGGTGCAGCAATTCATCAATAAAGGCTGTGCTGGCCGGGTCGGTGAGCAGGTGTTCAAAGTTATCCAGCAGCAGCAATACTTCTTTGTGGCGCAGGTGGGCGAAGATCTGCTTTTGCGGATCGCTTTGATCGGAAAAAGCCAGCCCGGCCGCTTCGCCGATAAAAGCGCTGATTTGCCCTGCCTGCTGGGCAGCCAGCAGCGAGACGAAGTAGATGCCATCCAGGCCCAGCCCGGCGATTTGATGGGCGGCTGCCAGGGCCAGGCTGGTCTTGCCAATCCCCCCGGGGCCCAGCAGGGTCAGCAGGCGGTTCTCCGGGTTGACCAGCAGCTCCATGAGGTCATCCAGTTCGGCCTCCCGGCCAACGAAGGATGTGGAGGATTCCGGCAGATGGAGCCGGGCAGGCGGGAAGCGGGACGGGAGGGCATGGCGGCTGGCCGCGGCGGACGCGATTTCCGCCTGCAGGGCGGTCAGCTCGGTGGAGGGCGAAACCCCCAGCTCCTGGGATAGATAGTTTTGCAGCGCAAAAAACTGGCTCTGGGCGGCATTCCATTGCCCATCCATGCCCAGCAGGCGGATGACCTGGGCGCGGGCATTCTCATCCCAGGGTGAAAATTCAGTGATGCGCATCGCATACTGAATCGCCGGGTGGTATTCTCCCCGCCGCTCATGGTATTCCGACAGCATTGCCAGCGCCTGGATGGCCTGCAGGTTGAATTTTTCGCGGGTCAGCAGTGCCCACTCCTCGAAGAGCGCACTTTTGCTCAGGTGAAATTGGGATAAAAACGGCCCGGTGTAGAGCGCCATGGCTTGCTGCAGATGGCGGATATTGAGCCATCCAGAACCTTTTTGACGCTGGTAACAGCGGAATGCGGCATCCAGGTGGCGGGTAAAGGCGGCTGTATCCACCCAAACATCCGCCGCAGGGTGGAAGCGAATAGTGTCGCGATCCGAGAGGATAAAATGAGAGGCGGAAGGGCTATCCCCCAGGGCTTTGCGCAAGCTGGAGAGGGTCTGGCGCAAGTTGTGCAGGGCGCGCTCTTCCGGTTCATCGGACCACAGTAAACCCGCCAGGTAGGAGCGCGGTTGGGGTTTCCCCTGTTCCACCGCCAGGTAGGCACACAGGGCGCGGGTCGTTTCCAGGTCGAAACTGGAAATATGTTTCCCGTCCAGTGTCACCTGGAAATTTCCCAGACATTTAATGGTTAAGGCTGCCATCCCAATTCCTGCTGTTTCTTCGATGTGGTGGGTAGCGCCGGCAATGAGATGCCCGCATGGGATAAGTATACAATTGAAATTCTTTCCATGGCCTGTTCAGTCGCTTCGTTGACGCTTAATTGACGATGGACCGCTAGACTGAAAAGGAGAGTGCGGACCAAAACAGCCACGCATACCATCCGGCCTTATTTGACCTATATTCCCCTGGTTTTACGCTAATAAAGGAGGAGCAGCCCGCCGATGAAATCCTTCTATCAATCCTATTTGCTGCGCATTTGGTGGAGCGACCCGGTGGGTGCACCAGACTGGCATGCCTCCCTGGAGGACCCGCACACTCACCAGGTCCTGTCGTTTCCGAACCCGGAGACATTAATGAGCTTTTTGCAGGGCACCCTGCCTCCATCGGAGCAAACACCGAACCCTACCCCACACTCCAAAGAGGAAGAATGAAAACCCGCACCCTGTTTTTCGTTGCCCTAATTCTTGTCCTGAGCCTCAGTGCCTGAGGCTGGAACGGAAGACCTGAAAATATTCTGATCGGCGCGCCAGGATGTTTTGCGCTCGGTCAGCCCTTGGGGGCTGCCATCCGAAGACCGGCGCAATCAACCCTCTGTCAGGCCGGGGCACTCCTAATCTCTCGCCACTCGCCTCCTTCATCTTATGCCTGCTTGTGGTAGAATCACAGTGAGATTTTAAGAGAGGTTTTCAGGAGGTAGTTCGTATGGTAAAACAAGTTGCCACCTTTGCGGTTAAGAAGGGCCTGGCCCAAATGCTGAAGGGTGGCGTGATTATGGACGTCGTCACAGCCGAACACGCCCGCATCGCTGAAGAAGCCGGCGCTTGCGCCGTCATGGCCCTCGAGCGCGTCCCCGCCGATATCCGTGCCGATGGCGGCGTAGCCCGCATGTCGGACCCGGAATTAATTCTCCAGATCATGGACACCGTCAGCATCCCGGTGATGGCCAAGTGCCGCATCGGTCATTTTGTGGAAGCCCAAATTCTCGATTCCCTCGGCATTGATTATATTGATGAATCCGAGGTGCTCACCCCTGCGGATGAGGCTCACCACATTTACAAGCACAACTTCCGCGCGCCCTTTGTGTGCGGCTGCCGCAACCTTGGTGAAGCCCTGCGCCGCATCGGCGAAGGCGCCGCCATGATCCGCACCAAGGGTGAGGCGGGTACCGGCGACGTGGTTGAAGCCGTGCGCCATGCCCGCACCGTGCTGGGTGAAATCCGCCGCCTGCAAAACATGCCGGAAGAAGAAGTGATGGCCTTCGCCAAGGAAATAGGCGCTCCCTACGAGCTGGTGCTGGAAACCCGCAGCCTGGGCCGTATGCCAGTGGTCAATTTTGCCGCCGGTGGCATTGCCACCCCCGCGGATGCTGCCCTGATGATGCAGCTCGGGGTGGATGGCGTCTTTGTCGGCTCCGGGATCTTCAAATCCGGTGACCCCGCTCGGCGGGCGGCTGCCATCGTCAAGGCTACCACCCACTACAACGACCCCAAGATCCTGGCTGAAGTCAGCCGCAACCTGGGAGAGCCGATGGTCGGGCGCAACGTCTCCAGCATGCCGGAGGCCGATCGCCTGGCGGGACGGGGCTGGTAAGCAGATAAGATGAAGATTGGCGTCCTGGCTCTACAAGGCGACTTTCACGAACACCAGGTGATGCTGCAAGGATTGGGTGCGGAGGTGGTGCAAGTGCGCCTGCCCCGCCACCTCGATGGCCTGAACGGGCTGATCATCCCCGGCGGCGAATCCACCACCATCGGCAAGCTGGCTGTAGCCTATGACCTGATGCAGCCCCTGCGCCAGTTTGGCCGGGAGTATGCCATCTGGGGCACCTGTGCCGGGGCAATTTTCCTCTCCAAAGATGCCATGCGTCCCCAGCCCCTGCTGGAGCTGATGGATATCCGCGTCGAGCGCAATGCCTTTGGCCGCCAGGTGGATAGTTTTGAAATCGGGTTGAACGTGCCGGCGCTGGCTGCCGCCAATGGCGAAAACCCGCCATTCCACGCCCTCTTTATCCGCGCCCCGCTGATTGAACGTGTTTTTCCGCCGGCGGAAGTGCTGGCCAGCCTGGAGGATGGGCGGATTGTGGCTGCCCGGCAGGGAAAGCTGCTGGCTACCTCCTTTCACCCGGAACTGACCGGCGACACCCGCTTCCACCGTTATTTTATGGAGATGGCAGAATAAGTATTCGCTCGTTAGCCTGGTACGATCTCATCACCCTGTTGCGCTATCAACGCCAGGCCTTGTATCTGGATTCCAATTATCACCTGACGCATGGCGGCCTGACCCGGATTGCGGTGCTTGCCAGCCATTTGCGCCCCGGGCGCGGCACCTTCACCGCCCTGGTGGAGCCAGCCCACAAATCTCCCGGGCTGATGGGCCAGGTGATGTACCCGCTGGGGGCTCGCGCTGCCCGCATCACCTTTCTGTTGCCCGAAGCCGCGGCTGCCTCGCCGGATTTGGCCGAACTGTTGGATGGCCTGGCATGGCAGGCAGGAGGTTGGGGGGCGTTGCAACTGCTGGCTGAACTGCGCGAGGATAACCCGGCCTTTGAAACCTTTCGCCGGGCGGGTTTTTCCGTCTATGCCCGCCAGCGCATCTGGAAGTGGCCAGCCGTTCGTGAATCCGGCACCCAGGCTCGCTGCTGGAAAATTGCCTCCCCGGAGGATGAGCAAGCCGTGCGCTCGCTGTATCAATCGCTGGTGCCGCCGCTGGCGCAATCCGCGGAGCCGTTTGTCAGCCGCCGCCTGCCGCCGCTCATCTACCGCCAGGATGGCGACCTGGTTGCCTCGCTGGATGCTTATTTCGGCACGCGAGGGATTTTTCTCATGCCGTTGGTGCATCCGGCCCTGGAAAACCCCGCTGCATTGCTGGCGGATCTACCCAACATTCTTCAGCCCATCCTGGGCCGCCCCATTTACCTGGCGGTGCGCTCTTACCAGGCCTGGCTGGAGAACCTGCTGCAAGAGCACGGCGCCAGCGTGGCGCCGGAACAAGCCCTGCTGGTGAAACACCTTGCGGTCGGCCAGCGGGTGGCTCAATTGA
>CALESS010000237.1 GCA_937907495.1 uncultured Anaerolineaceae bacterium | reverse complement strand
CTCCATGCTCACGACCTGGTCTTCCCAGCGGTGCCAGCCCTTCTCCATCAGCTTCAATATCTGGCGTCCCTCTCCGGGCGAATCCAGGCCGAATAACTCCAGGTCGGCATCCACCATGATGCGCACCAACTGTTTGAAGTGGATATGCGGTTCCCAGCCCAACTTTTCACGGGCTTTGGCCGCATCTGCCAGCAGGAAGTCCACCTCGGTGGGGCGGAAGTAGCGGGGGTCAATCTCCACAAATTCTTTCCAATCCATGTCCACGTAGCCAAAGGCTTCCGTAAGGAACTCCCGGATGGAATGAGCTTCACCCGTGCCAATCACAAAATCATCGGAGGCATCTTGCTGGAGAATCTGGTGCATGGCTTCCACGTATTCAGGCGCGTAACCCCAATCCCGCCGGGCATCCAGGTTGCCCAGGTATAGTTTTTCCTGTTTGCCGGCCCGAATTGCTGCCAGGGCACGGGTGATCTTGCGGGTGACGAACGTTTCGCCGCGGCGCGGAGATTCATGGTTGAAGAGGATGCCATTGGAGGCAAACATTTGGTAGCCCTCGCGGTAATTGCGGGCGATCCAATAGGCGTAGACTTTGGCCGCAGCATACGGGCTGCGGGGTTCAAACGGGGTGTCCTCCCCCTGCGGGGGTTTGGCCGCGCCGAACATCTCCGAGGAGGATGCCTGATAATAGCGGGTCTTGACACCGCTCTTGCGGATTGCTTCCAGGATGCGGGTGGTGCCCAGGCCGGTCACATCGCCGGTATGTTCGGGCATATCAAAGGAGACCCGCACATGGCTCTGGGCTGCCAGGTGGTAGATTTCATCCGGCCGGACGTTATAGATCACATCCAGAATTGTTTCCGAGGTGGTGATATCGCCATAGTGCAAAACCAGGCGGTTGGAATCTCCATTTACATGGGGGTCGCGGTACAAATGGTCAATCCGCCGGGTGTTAAAGGTGCTGGCCCGCCGAATGATGCCATGGACTTCATAACCTTCCGCCAGCAGCAATTCTGCCAGGTATGAACCATCCTGGCCGGTGATGCCGGTGATCAGGGCTTTTTTCATTATTGAATCCTCCAACGAATTTGAGTATCTGGCAAGTATAAACCATGATTTGAAGAGATGTCAAACCACCGGATCACCCGCCACAGACCTTTCCCGTTGTAGCGGGTTCTCACTTTTTTCTGGTAGAATCAACCCGGCAGCCAGGGGACTGCCAGGAGAATGCATGAATAATCGTAGAGGCCCCTCATTTCTAATTTTTGGCGCAGTGGCTGTCATTGCGCTGGGTGTCATTATTACCGGTTTGATGCTGGTTCGTTACAGCCGGCTGCGCACGAATTTCCCGCCGGGTTTGGTCATCGGCGGGGTGCCGGTGGGGGGGCTGGATGCCCAGCAGGCTGCCGGGCGCCTGACCCAGGCCTATGGTGTGCCGGTGGAATTGCGCTATGGCGAGGCGATCATCCAGGTCAAGCCTTCGCTGGTGGGCTTTGAGTTGGACCTGGAAAGTATGCTGGCTGCCGCGGATTTGCAGCGCATCAACCAACCCTTCTGGTCTGCCTTTTGGGATTACCTGTGGAATCGTCTGCCCACCCCGGCAGCCGTTCCCTTGCGCTCCCAGATGAACATTGAAAGACTGCGCACCTATCTGCTGGAAGATGTGGCCGCCCGCTATGACCAACCCCCGCTTAATTCCATGCCGATTCCCGGCACGGTGGATTTCAGCCCCGGCACGGAGGGTACGGTTTTGGATGTGGAGCGTGCGCTCACGCTGGTGGAAGATGCCCTGCGCTCCCCCACCTCCCGGGTGGTGAACCTGACCTACAACCGGGTTACCCCGGGCCGGCCAGTTTTCCAGAACCTGGAAGTGCTGTTAAAGAATATTATTGATACCAATGAATTTGACGGCCTGACCGAAGTCTATTTGCTGGATTTGCAGACCTACAAAGAAATCCACTTTGCATACCAGCGCGGCGAGAGCATTCCCCCGGATATTGCCTTCACAGCCGCCAGCACCATGAAAATCCCGATCATGATTTCGACGCTTCTGCGCACTGATGACCCCACCCCGGCAGAGACCCGCCAGGCCCTGGAATTGATGATTGAGCTTTCGGAAAATGATCCGGCTGACCGCCTGATGGAACAAGTGCTGGATAGAACCCTGGGGCCTTTGATGGTGACCGAAGATTTGCAAGACCTGGGGTTGAAAAACACCTTTTTGGCGGGTTATTTTTACTTTGGCGCTCCATTGCTGCAGCGGTTCAATACCCCCGCCAATTCCCGCACGGATGTGGATACCGGGCCAGACCCCTATAACCAGACCACACCCGCGGAGATGGCGATGCTGTTGGAGGATATTTACCAGTGTGCCACCACCGGCGGCGGCAGCCTGGTGGCGGCTTTCCCCGGTCAGATCAGCCAGAATGAATGTCAACAGATGATCCAATATCTGTCAGCGAACGAGATTCCCGTGCTGATCAAAGCCGGCCTGCCAGAAGGCACCCAGATCGCCCATAAGCATGGCTGGATCACGGAGGCGGATGGCTACCTGCACACGATGGGCAATTCCGGGATCGTTTATACCCCCGGCGGCAACTACATCCTCTCCATTTTTGTCCATCATCCCGTGCAGTTGCTCTGGGATCCGGCCAATTACATGATCGTCCAGCTTTCCCAGGCGGTTTACAATTATTTCAACTTAAACACCCGCCCGTAGGCGTTTTTCCTGCCAGCCAGCGGATCAGGCTGCGGCTTCTGCCCGCCCCTGGCGCGGGAAAATCGCCGGAATGAGCGGCAGCGCCAGCAGATTCAAGGCTGCCAGGATGATGAAGGTCAGCCGGTAATCCACTGCATCCACCAACACCCCGGTGACGCCCAGGCCAATACCGGTGCCGATGTTGGCAACGGCCATCAAAATGGAAAACATCGAGGCCGCTATGCGCCGGTCTGCCCGCTGCATGGATGTGGCAAAATACACCGTTTCATAATAGCCATAAGCCAACCCAAAGGCCGGAATGAGCAGCCAGGCAATTCCGGCGCCGGTAATTAACGCCAGGCCGCCAATGGCAGCCAGGGCCAGCAGGGCTGCCACCAGGGTGGCCTGCCGTACTCCCAGCCGGTCCACCAATTTTCCACCG
>CALESS010000236.1 GCA_937907495.1 uncultured Anaerolineaceae bacterium | reverse complement strand
CAATTGGAGTGCTTTGACGATTTCATCCTTGATCGCCAATGCCGAAAGAATGACCACCGGCACATCCATCACCTTGCGGATATACCCAAATGTCTCCCACCCATCCATTTCCGGCATCATCAAATCTAATAACACCAGGTCGGGGTGTTGGAGGGCAATTTTTTCCATCGCCTCGCGGCCACTGCAAGCGCTCCGCACATCAAACCCGGCGCTCAACAAGATTTGTTTCAGCAGCATGACCGTATCGGGATCATCCTCCACAATCAGGATGAACTGGCGCGAATTACCCAATTCATCCAGGTCAACCCCGGTGGATTTTTTGTTTGGGCTGTTACCGATCTGCTGCTGAGTCATCCCTGCCTCCCACTCTCTAAACACCCGAATCGAATCGCTGGTTCATCCACCGAATTTACGCTGATCTTTGCTTACAAAGTTTACCAGGCTGCCGATGCCCTCAATAGTCACCTCCACCCGATCACCCGCCTTCAAAATCCCCACCCCGGCTGGTGTGCCGGTGAGGAGCACATCCCCGGGAAAAAGCGTCATTACGGAGGAAGCATAGCTGATCAATTGGGCAATGGAAAATACCATTTCCCGGGTGGAAGACATCTGCCTCATTTCCTGGTTGACCCGGCAGTTGATGAGTGCATCCGCAACATCCAACTCTGTCTCAATCCAGGGACCCAGCGGGCAAAACGTATCAAATCCTTTCCCCCGTGTCCATTGACCGTCTTTACGTTGTAAATCTCGTGCAGTTACATCATTGGCGACCGTGTACCCAAACACATAATCCATCGCATCTGCCACTGCGACCCAGCGTGCTTTTTTACCGATCACCACCGCCAGCTCTGCTTCATGCTCCACTTGCTTCGATTGAGGTGGCAGAACGATTTCTTCGCCCGGCCCGATGACCGAAGATGGCGGCTTCAAAAAAAGCAGCGGCACTTCAGGAACTTCCACCTGGTGTTCTTTGGCGTGTTCTGCATAATTTCTGCCTACGCAGATGATCTTTCCAGGTGCAACCGGTGCAATAAATTTCACTTTTTCCAATGGTCGGTCGGCTTCCTTTCGCTGGAATTCTCCAAAAAGGTCCCCCTCAACCAGACCGGCAGTCTCGCCTAACACCCAGCCAAAAACCGGTTGGGTGTTCTCATTGAATGTTCGGAAGAAGCGCATCCATCACCTCGAAGAATTTATTACTACCATTCTACTATGGTATAATGAAAATCTGCGGGCGGATAGCTCAGTTGGTTAGAGCACATCTCTTACACAGATGTGGTCGCAGGTTCGAGTCCTGTTCCGCCCACTCAAAGCCCCCCTTGGTTCGGGGCTTTTCTGTTTTTAAGCTACGAACCGCCCTCAAGGCGGTCCGCAACCTAATTCTAAAAGACCTTTACTCTGACCTCAACCTCGCGGCTCTCCCCGCGGGGCAGTGGAATGACATTTCCCTCGATCACCTGCCCATTAACCTCCAGCTCCACCGCATTGCCCGCTCCTTGACGATGAATGTCAATCTGGTAGCGAACCCCCCGGTACTCCCGGCTAACCTGGAATCCCTGCCAATCCTGAGGAAATACGGGTGCGATTTGCAAGCCATCCAGGGTGGGGCGGATGCCAAGGATCCACTGCGTAATCGCCACATAATTCCAGGCTGCGGTTCCCGTCAGCCAGGAGTTTTTCGCCTCCCCCGGTTTGACGGCCTCTATTCCAGCGATGGTTTGGGCATACACGTAAGGCTCGCAGCGATGCAATTCGCTCAGGTTCTCCCTCACAGAAGGGTTGATCCGCTGGTAATAATCAAATGCCTTGTCGCCCCGGCCAATTCTTGCTTCGGCAATCATCACCCAGGGATTCGTGTGGCAAAACACACTTCCATTTTCCTTGTATCCCGGTGGGTAGGACGAGATTTCTCCCAAGTGCAAGTGATATTGTTGGTAGGCTGGGCGCAATAAAACAATTCCATGCGGGCTTGCCAGCCGCTCATTCACAGCATCCAGAGCCTCGAGAGCCATCCCATTTTCGATTCCTACGCCTGCC
>CALESS010000235.1 GCA_937907495.1 uncultured Anaerolineaceae bacterium | reverse complement strand
GTTCGTTTTCCACGGCCAGGCGTGCCAGAAATGTTCACTTCATGATCCAGACCCTGGCAGAAGAGCGGACGATCGGCTTTATTGATCTATCCGGTTTTAACTGGCAGGCCCGGCACTGCTGGGTGGGGATTGGCCTGGGCGAGCCCGATTCCTGGGGCAAAGGCTATGGCAGCGATGCGATGAATGTCATGCTGGGCTTTGCTTTTCGCCAATTGAATCTGAACCGGGTGAATTTAAATGTATTTGAATATAACCCGCGCGCCATCCGTTCGTATGAGAAAGTCGGCTTCAAACTGGAAGGCCGGGAGCGGGAATGGATGGCGCGTGAGGGAAAGCGCTGGGATATCGTTTATATGGGCATTTTGCGGCGGGAATGGGAAGCGCTGCAACCGCCCGGAGAGTAGGAAAAAATGAGCACGGCAGTACATCAACTACGCGCCTCCTATGCTTTTGTGGAGCGCAACTTCAACCTGATTAAGCGTTATTGGACCTGGGAATTGGTCTGGCTGGTGTATTCCACAGCCGATTGCATGGCAGTCAGTTTTATTGGCCTCGGCATGCAGAAGATCAGCGGGAGTGAGGGTTTGAACACCTCTTACCTGGTGCTCTACCTGTTGGTGGGCACCCTGGTCTGGCGCTTCCTTTCGGTCATCTTTTACTGGATCACCGATCTGATCGCCATCGAACGCTGGGAGGGCACCATCGAATACACCCTCATGGCGCCCATTCAGCGCATCACCCACATGACCGGGCAAACCATCTTTTCGGTGATCTACAGCCTGGTCTTCACCGGGGTGATCCTGGCGGTAACGGCAGCTGTTTTCAAGATAGACCTTTCCAATGCCAATTTATTGGGCGGGATTGTGCTGCTGCTGGCGGGCAGCTTCTCGTTCATCGGCATCGGGATCATGGCTTCGGTGCTGCCGCTGCTCTTTCCCGAGCGCGGCTCGCAGATGACGCACGTCTTCATCGCCCTGCTGCTGTTGGTATCCGGGGTGTATTACCCGGTGGATGTACTGCCCGCCGCATTGCGCAACCTTTCGGTTTACAGCCCTGCCACCTACGTGTTGGAAGGGGTGCGCCAGGCTTTGCTGGAAGGGGTGGGCCTGGGGCAATTATGGCACTTCATCTGGCCGACGTTGATTATGGGCGCAATTTTGATCCCGGCGGGTTTGCTGGTCTTTAAGCAGGCAGAACGCTACGCCAAGAAGACCGGAAAACTGCATCGCAATGGGTAGTATCTCTTCATGAAACATTAAGTTTGTAACGGAGTATAGATTGGAGAAGATGATGGAACTGAAAAATCAACCCACCCGGACTTTAATTCTGGCGGATGCACCCTCCATCGAAGGGCTGCGGTTCCGCACGTTTGCCGGCTCGGCGGATTTGCCTGCCATGCTGGGGGTTGTGCAGGCTGCAAACCAGGCAGATGGGGTGGAAGAAGCGGGATCGTTGGAAGAAATCACCAATTCCTATTCCCACCTTGAAAACTGTGATCCCTACCAGGATATGATCATGGCGGAGGTGAATGGCAATTTGATTGGCTATAGCCGGGTGCTCTTTCATTTTGAGGAGGAAACCGGGGATGCCATTTATTTCCTCTTCGGAAACATCCACCCGGATTGGCGCCGGTGTGGAATTGGGCGTGCCATGCTGCAACACAATGAGAACCATCTACGCCAGATCGCTGCCGGGCATACACCGCGCGGCAAACGCTATTTTGAAACCTTTCTGCAGACCACCCAGGTGGGCGCGGTGCAACTGGCGGAGCAGCAAGGTTATAAACCAGCTCGCTACGCCTATCTCATGGTACGGCCCGACCTGGAAAACCTGCCCGAGGCCCCTCTGCCGCAAGGCCTGGAGGTGCGCCCGGTTTCGCCGGAAGATGTTCGCAAGGTTTGGGATGCCAGCCAGGAAGCCTTCCTCGATCACTGGGGATTTGTGATGGAAGGGGAAGATCAGTATCAAGGGTGGCTGAACTGGCCCTGGTTTGAACCGGCATTGTGGCAGGTGGCCTGGGATGGAGACCAGGTGGCAGGAATGGTGTTGAATTTCATCAACCGGGTGGAAAATGAGAAGTTCCACCGCCAGCGGGGCTGGACGGAAAATATCGCCGTGCGCCGGCCCTGGCGCAAACGCGGCCTGGCGCAAGCCTTGATTGTCCGCAGCCTGGCAATGCTCAAAGAGATGGGCATGACAGAAGCCGCCCTGGGTGTAGATACGCAGAACACCAGCGGTGCATTGCGTTTGTATGAAAAATGTGGGTTCCGCCCGGTTTTTACACTGACCACCTATCGGAAGGAGATGGTGTAGGGAAGCTGCTGGAAGACCCGGCCCGGAAATGGATCCCAGCGGGAGAGATTTCCCCGGGGCACCTCGTCCAACGGTTGTTCGTTTATCATGCTTTTCAGGGGTGAAGCAGTCCGAATGACCGCTTACCGGAGGGGGCAAGGCTGCGGACTGTTTCACCCCAACCGGGTGGTCGAATCATGATAAAATTTGGGCTTACCAACCGCAAGACCCCGCGGAGCGTGGCATGGCAGAAATAAAGGCAATCATCTTTGATATGGGCGGCGTGATTTTACGCAGCCTGGATTATGGCCCGCGCGAAGCCCAGGCCAAACGGCTGGGTGTGAGCCGACAGGCAATGGAAGATATTGTATTTGGCGGTCCGACTGGCGCCCGGGCAACCGTTGGAGCTTGCACGGAACGAGAACACTGGGAGGCTGTGGGCAATACCTTCGGCATTCTTCCCGCCGCCATGCCAGCCTGGCGGCAGCAATTTTGGGCCGGCGACCGTATGGATCAGCAATTGCTGGGCTGGTTAAATAGCCTGCGGCCCGCTTACAAGACGGCTCTGCTTAGCAATGCCTGGCCCGAAGCGCGGGTCTCCATCCATCGCAACTATCCGAAGGCGCTCAATGCCTTTGATTTGTGTATTTTCTCCGCCGAAGTGCAGCTCGCCAAGCCGGATGAGCGCATCTATCGGCTGGTATGCCAACGGCTGGGCGTTAAACCCGCAGAAGCCGTCTTTTTGGATGATGTGCAGGAGAATGTGGACGCGGCCATCAAGATCGGTATGCGGGCCATACAATTCCGGGATGCGAAGCAGGCGCTGGCGGATCTGCAAGGCCTGTTGAATGGGATGCAACCGGGCGGATAAATCCTTCAGACTGCAAAAGAGAGACCGCATTGTCGAACGCTGATGAATGGATCGTGGGCGTGGTTTCGGATACACATGTACCGGACCGGGCGGCTGGGCTGCACCCGGATTTACTGCCGGGTCTGCAGCAGGCCCGGGTGGGATTGATTTTGCACGCCGGAGACATTTGCTCTCCCCGGGTGTTGACGGAATTGGAGCAGGTGGCCCCGGTGATTGCCGTACGCGGCAACCGGGATTGGGCATTCATCGGCAAATTGCCCTGGCGGCAGGATTTGGAAATTGGCAGGCTAAAATTATCGCTGATGCATGGCATGGGCAATTGGGGAAAGTATCTGCTCTTTAAGATAAAATATGCTGCCAGCGGCTACGCCCTGGAGAATTACCTGCCCATGATGCAGAAAGCTGCGCCGGAGGCGGATGTAATCGTCTTCGGGCATACGCATCGCCCGGAGGTGGTGCGAAGCGGCGGGCAATTGTTCTTCAACCCGGGCTCTGCCGGGCCGGTGCAAAAGCGGGGGTGGCAGCCATCCTTCGGCCTGTTAAGGGTACAGAGCGGCGGACTGGTGCAAGCAGAAATCCGGAAGTTGGGCTAAATGAGCGCCTGCCGGCAAGAAAGTGAAGCAAAAAGAGGGAAAAAGCCGCAAAAAGGGGACCAACTTCAAAGATTCATCTAATCCTAATGCGAATCGTATTGACCTTTGACATTCCTCTTGATATAATCATCATTTGCGAATTATGCCGCCATTTTTAATGTGCGATCCAATGTTTTCCATACACAACCCTGGTTGATCCCCTCAGGAGAAACATATGGCACCTGCTCTGCCCACCAAGTCCTACGCGCGAATTCCTGTCATTTTCAACATGCCCGATTTGATTGAGGTCCAACTGGACTCTTTCAAACGCCTAAAACTTGAAGGTTTAACGGATCTCTTCAATGAGATCACCCCAATCGAATCTTACAACAAGGGGATGAAATTATTCTTCCCCAGCCGAACCCCGGAATCCGAACAGTGGGGGTTGAAGTTTTGGTTTGGCGATCCGAAGCATTCCATAGATGAGTGCGTGGAGCGCGACCTGACGTATGCCAGCCCGCTGTACGTTTCCGTTCTGCTGGCCGGCCCGGAAGTTCCCGAACCCATCAAGCAGGATATCTTCCTCGGTGATTTCCCTGAAATGACCGATAAGGGTACCTTCATCATCAATGGCACCGAGCGGGTCGTTGTTTCCCAGCTCATCCGCTCCCCGGGCGTGTATTTTGAAGCCCCGGTGGACCGCACCACGGGGCATCGCCTGGCTATGGCCAAGCTGATCCCGGACCGCGGCGCCTGGATGGAATTTGAAACCCGCAATAAGAACGACTATCTCATCCTGAAGTTTAACCGCAAAAAAGTGGTGCCGATCACCATTTTCCTGCGCGCCATGGCTGCCGTCTCCGATGGCTTGCAGGATTCTCCCTTCATTGATGGCAGTGACGAAGACCTGATCCGCCTGTTTGCGGATGTGGATAACAACCCAGACCGGCTGTTCATCCCCTCC
>CALESS010000234.1 GCA_937907495.1 uncultured Anaerolineaceae bacterium | reverse complement strand
AACTGGGCGGCGAGAAGATGTCCAAATCGCTGGGCAACCTGGTGACGATTGAAGAATTCCTTGCCGAGCATTCGGCGGATGTTTTTCGCATCCTGGTGTTGAACTCTTATTACCGCAACCCGCTGACTTTCAATGAAGATGTCATCGCCCAGTCAGAAAAAGCTCTCGAACGGCTGGCTTCCGCCCTGCGCCCGGCGCTGCCCGGGGCAAAAGGATTGGCCGAATCCAGCCTGCCGGCAGCCGCCGAAACTGCCCATTCCGCATTCATCAAAGCCATGGATGAGGATTTCAATACCGCCGGGGCTTTGGCCAGTCTGTTTGAACTGGTGCGCTCCATCAACCAATCCCGGGCGGAAGGCGCCACGGATGCCGAGTTGCAGCCTGCCCAGGCCGCCTTGCGCGAGTTGGGCGGCATTCTCGGCCTGCGCCTGGATGCCGATTTACAGCAAGGAACCCAGCAACAGGTGGCACCCTTCATCGAGCTGCTCCTCAACCTGCGGGCCGAATTACGCAAGCAGAAAAACTTTGCCCTGGCAGATCACATCCGCATTCAACTGGGTGAACTGGGCGTCATGCTGGAAGACAGTAAAGAAGGCACTTCCTGGCGCTGGAGTAAATAAAACCTGGAAAGTTGCGCCGCAACCAGCCGGCACACCCCCTGCTTTCGCTGGGGTTACTGCCTTCAGCCCGAATTAGAACATAGATGAGGAAAATCGAATGAAAGAATGGATCACCGGGCGCAACCCGGTTTTTGAAGTGCTGGCGGCCCGCCGCCGCCAGGTTTTCCGCCTGTGGGTTGCCCAGGGCGCGGAGGAAAAGGGGAAACTGGCGGAAATCATTCAACTGGCAGGCAGCCGCAAATTGCGGGTGGAGCGTGTTCCACGCCAGCAATTGGATAACCTGGGTGAAAATCCGCAGGGGGTGGGGCTCGAAACCAGCCGCTACTCCTACGCCGCCCTGGCCGATGTGCTGGAACGGGCAGCCAGCCAGGAAGAACCGCTCTTTATCCTGCTGCTGGATGTGATCCAGAATCCGCAAAACCTGGGCACCCTGCTGCGAACCGCCGAGGCAGTGGGTGTACATGGAGTGGTACTGCCGCTGCGTCGTTCGGCAGAGGTCACCCCGGCAGTGGTTTCTGCCAGTGCCGGAGCCAGTGAACACCTGTTGGTCGTACAATCGAACCTGGCCCAGGCCATGGAGGAATTAAAGGAAGCCGGCGCCTGGATCCTCGGGCTGGAAGGCTCCGAACAGGCCAGGCCCGTTGGGCAGGTGCGCCTGGATGGGCCGCTGGCCCTGGTGGTTGGCAGTGAAGGCGAAGGTATGCGTGACCTGGTGCGGAAAAAATGTGATGATCTGATTGCCCTGCCGATGCATGGTCGGGTGGAATCGCTCAACGCGGCTGTGGCGGGTTCCGTGGTGCTCTATTTGGCGCTGGCTGCCCGGCAGGCCAAACGCGGCTGATTGTTTCCCCCTTTTCATCCACCGAGACCCCGGCTCCCTGCCAGGGTCTCGGTTTTTTAGCGTATGGAACGGGTTATCCCTTGAGGAGAAAGACCCAGGCCAACCATAGGCCAATCATCAGCAGACCGATACCCAGCCGGGCCAACACTGCCCAGCCGAAACCTGCCACCATGCCGCGCGTCGAATCCAGCGCCTGCTTCCAATCCTTGAGGCGCAGCATCTCCACCCCAAAGAGGGCCAGCAAAGCGGCAATAATCCCGCCAAAGGGCGGCAGCAGGATGCTGAACACAATCGCCGCTGCCAGGGCTGCCGCCAGGGACCACCAACTGGCTCCTTTTTGCCGGGCTTTGGCGCCCATCAAAAAATTATCCGCCAGGTTGCCCGCCACCATCAAAATCGTGATCAAGACCATCAACACAATTTTGACCCAGTTAAAACCGGTCAGGATGCCATACACCAGGCTTGCCAGCCAGATGATATTAAGAGCGGGGATGAGCGGAATAAAAACGCCAACCAACCCCACCAGCATGATCGCCAGGAAAGCCAGTTTCAGGAGGAGCGAGGTTTCCACCATCTAGCGAATCACTTCCACGCCGCCCATCCAGGGGCGCAATACTTCCGGCACTACAATCGAGCCATCGGCCTGCTGGTATTGCTCCAGCACGGCAATCAGGGTGCGTGGCAGCCCCAACCCTGAACCATTGAGCGTGTGCACCAACTTCGCCTTTCCGCCCTCTTCCGGGCGGTATTTGATGTTCGCCCGGCGAGCCTGAAAGTCACCCACGTTGGAAACAGATGAGACCTCCAACCATTCGCCGCAGCCCGGCGCCCAGACTTCCAGGTCATAGGTCACCCGGGCATTGAAACCCAGGTCTCCGCTGCACAACTGGAGGACGCGATAGGTCAGCCCCAAAAGCTCGCACGTCTGGCGGGCATCCGACAGCATCTTCTCCAATTCGGCGTCTGAATCCTCCGGTTTGCAGAAGATATACATTTCCACCTTGTCAAACTGGTGGCCGCGCTTGATGCCGCGCACATCCCGCCCGGCGCTCATTTTCTCCCGCCGGAAACAGGGTGTGTAAGCCGTGTAGTGAATGGGCAGGCTGCCGGGGTCGAAGATATCGCCCATGTGGAGACCGGTCAGCGGAACCTCGGCAGTGGGCACCATCCAGAAGTCCTCCTCAATATCGTGGTACAGGTTGTCCACGAACTTGGGCAACTGTCCGGAAGCAAAGAGGGTTTCCGCTTTGACCATGAAGGGCGTGTATTGCTCCAGGTAACCCTGGCGGATGTGCAAGTCCAACATCCAGGCGATGAGGGCACGTTGCAGGCGGGCGCCGGCGCCGCTTAACACGTAAAACCGTGAGCCGGTGATCTTAACCCCGGCATCGAAGTTGATGATGCCCAATTTCGGGCCCAGCTCCCAGTGCGGCAGCGGGGTGAAATCAAAGCTCCGCGGTTCGCCCACGGTTTCCAGCACGGGATTGTCATGCTCATCTTTGCCGGGTGGGGTGCGCGCATCCGGAATGTTCGGGATACCTGCCACCATTTGCAGCAAATCCTCATCCACCTGGCGCACCTGTTCATCGAGGGCGGCGATCCGCTCCCCCACCAGGCGCATTTCATCAATGCGCGCCTGGCGCTCATCGGCATCGCGCATCTTGCCAATTTCTTTCGAAACCGTGTTGCGTTCGGCCTTCAGAGATTCCACCTCCGCCAGCAGTGTTCGGCGTT
>CALESS010000233.1 GCA_937907495.1 uncultured Anaerolineaceae bacterium | reverse complement strand
GGTGCCCATCGGCAGGCCCGGATGGCCGGATTTGGCTTGCTGAACCCCATCCGCAGCTAAAAAGCGGATGGTATTGATGGAAAGGGTTTGCAGATCTTGGCTTTCTTTCATGGCAATCGGTTGTCAACTTTCTATGAAAATTATTCCCAGAGCGTGTGAAAATTTCCAGTTTTATCCACCCGCCGGTAGGTATGGGCGCCAAAATAATCGCGCTGGGCCTGGGTGAGGTTGGCGGGCAGCACTGCCGAGCGATAGGCATCAAAGTAGGCCAGCGAGGCTGAGGTAGCCAGCAGCGGGATGCCCAGGCCGACCCCCACTTGCACCACTTCCCGCCAGGCGGATTGCCGGGAGGTGACGGCGCTGCGGAAGGATTCATCCAGCAGCAGGTTGGGAAGCTGCGGGTTGCGGCTGTAAGCGCTGGAGATGTCACCCAGCAGGGAAGCCCGGATGATGCATCCCGCCCGCCAGACACGCACGATGCGCGCCAGGTCCATTCCCCAATTGTACTCGGCGGAGGCCATTTTGAGCAAATTGAGACCCTGGGCGTAGGAGGTGATCTTGCTGGCGTAGAGCGCCTGTTCGGCTGCCGCCACGAGGTGATTTGGATCGCCACCGTAGCGGCTGGTTCCGCCCAGCAGGCGGGCGGCTGCAACCCGTTCCGCCTTGAGGGAGGAGATCAGGCGGCTTTCCACCGCGGCGTTGATGGTGGGGATGGCCGCGCCGACATCAAAGGAGTTTTGCGAAGTCCACTTGCCTGTGCCTTTCTGGGCGGCTTCATCGAGAATGAGGTCCACCAGCGGCTGACCGGTATCATCATCCACCCGCGCCAGGATGGCCGCAGTGATTTCCACCAGGTAAGATTGCAGCACGCCCTGGTTCCAGCGGGCAAAAATTTCCGCCAGTCCGCCATTGGAGAGGCCAGCGCCGCGGTGAAGCAGGTCGTAAATTTCCGCGATCAACTGCATATCACCATATTCGATGCCGTTATGAACCATCTTGACGTAATGCCCGGCTCCGCCGCTGCCCATCCAATCCACGCAGGGTTCACCATCTTGGGTTTTGGCCGCAATGGCGGTGAACATCGCCTGCACCTGCGGCCAGGCGGCTTCGGCCCCGCCGGGCATCAGGCTGGGACCCCATAAGGCACCGCTTTCCCCGCCGGAAACGCCCATGCCAATGAACAGCAGGCCATCCTGTGCCAGTTCCTTTACCCGGCGTTCAGTATCCTGGAAGAAGGAATTGCCGCCATCCACGATCACATCCCCCGCTTGCAGCAAGGGCTTGAGGGCGGCAATGGATGCATCCACCGGCGCACCGGCGGGCACCATCAGGAACAAAATCCGCGGCGGGGTGAGGGCGGCGGTTAATTCCTCCAGTGAGGCGGCAATCGTGACCCCGAAGTCCTCCGGGAGATTGGGGTTCAGGTCAAAACCGAGTGGAGGAAAGCCGTTGCGGTTGAAGTTTTGTGCCAGGCTGCGTCCCATCACGCCCAGCCCGATCATGCCAAGTGCATATTTGGGTTCCATCATTTGCTCCCTGTTTGTAACCATCAATGTATTCATTGTAGCGGTTGACGGTCGAATGTCAATTGCCTGGATAACCGCCACGGTGAGCCATTAAGCGCGGGACAGCCACCTATGGAGATCAACTCTCCAGCAGCGGCGGCCGGCAGCGGAAGAGGATTTCCCCGGCCCGCGGCACACACAAGACGCCCACATCCTCCCGATCCTGCCACTCCGGGATGCTGATGTGCGCCGGATCGCGGTAGCCCAAATTCAGGCGGGCGCAATCGGCGGCGGGAATTTTGCTGGCCAGGGTGACGTGCAGATTCGGCACTTCCACGCCGTTAACCATTTTCCCGGCGCCCCGCACGTGTGTGCTGTGGGCCAGTACACCCAGCGGAATGTGTTTGAAGCGCTCCCAATAATCCAGAAAATAGGGCAGGGTGTGGTAACCGATTTCGTAGATGTATTTGCCGTGCACATGGCTGACCACCTCCAGGTGCGGGGCGTAGATAATTACTTCGCCGCCGGGTGCCATCGCCGGCTCCAATTTATACATGGCTTTGGCGGCGGTCCATAATTCATCGTACATGGTTGGCGCACAGGAAAGCACCCGGTCGAAGGGCGCATCCAACCAGCGGATGTGCCGCTGGGAGGAAAGGTCTGCCGAGAGGCTCCAGGCATCCAGCAGGTCGCCCACCACCAGCCCCGCCAGTTCATGGCCTTCCACCAGCAAGGCGGCCAGGGTGACCGGAGTTTTCAGACGGGCCGCCGCAGCGTGAATCATCGCCCGAACCGGGGTATCTTTGAGGCCGATGGTGTCCACCACTCCCGCCAGCGCCCCCAGCCAGTGAGTGGCGTTGATCATATCCGCCCCGGAGATGCCGGGGAAGAGGTACTTGGCCCCGCCCGAAAACCCTGCCACCTCGTGGGGAAAGGTCGGGCCGAGGATCAGGATGTGATCGTAGGCCAGGGCCAGGCGGTTGATGCGAATAACCACTTTCTCTGGCAGGGAGGGATGCCACAACGGCCCG
>CALESS010000232.1 GCA_937907495.1 uncultured Anaerolineaceae bacterium | reverse complement strand
AAGTTCTCACCCCCCGCCAGATCACGCGGGGCGGCAAGACTGTCTTATTGCAGTTGGATAACGAAATGGGCATGATCTCCTGGGTGCGTAACCACCTGGATACCAACCCCGATACCATCGCCCGCTTTTCCCGCTACCTCTCCGCCACCTACGGGGACCAGCTTTCCCAACGGTATCCCGCACAAGACCTGGAGCACTTCCTCCGGGAGGGCATTCTCAACCCACAACCACCCTATGCCGCCCAGGTTGTGAGCGATTACCGCTACTTTTACCGGGACTATTTACGGGAGTACACCGAGTTCCTGTGGGCGGAGGCCCGGCTCAACGGTCTGGAGGTGTTGCCGGTCATTAACATCCATGGCTTTTCCAATGGCGGTAAAACCTTCCCGATTGGCATCTCCCAGCTCATCGAGGTCATGCGCCTGGATGGGATGATCAGTGCCACGGATGTTTACCCGGGCGTGATCGGAGAGGGCACCTACCACCAACTGGTTTTGGTGAACGAAATGACCAAGGCCCTGCAAATTCCGCAGCAACCGCTCTTCTCCATCGAGTTCCAGGCCGGCGGCAACCAGGATTATAGCAGCGGCCAATCCTCCATGAACGACCTGCACAGCCGGCTCTGTATCTCCACCGGTATGCGCGCCATCAATCATTACCTGTTCTGTGATGGCGAAAACCACCCCGTCCTCAGCCCCACCAAACGCCATGACTGGGGCCACCCGGTCCGCAAGGATGGAACCCTGCGCCGCCACTACTACCGCTATGGCAAGCTCTCACGGGTGCTGAAAACGTACGGTACTGACCTGATCCTCTCCCGGCCAAAAACCGTGACCACCATCGGCTTCCAACTGGATACCTTCATGACGGAAGTGGACAACGATTTCACCCGCCCCGCCTCCCGCATCATCACCCATCAGCGGGATGTTGTCCTGTTCGATTTCCTCGCCCGCAGCCTGGCGCTCACCCACCGGCCTTTCGACGTGATTGAACTGGCAAGCGGAACGCTGGACCCCGCCATCACCCCGCTGCTCTGGGTGATGATGGACAAGCAATGCAATGCCGAAACCCAGCGCAAGCTGGTGGAGTACCTCAACCGGGGCGGAAAACTGGTGCTGGCCGGGCGGATGTGTGTGGAAGAGTTCAATCATCAGCCCTGCACCCTCCTGCAGGACGCAATCGGTATCACCCAGACCAGCGATCAGCCTCCCTTTGAGGAGACCCTGGTGCATGCCTTCCATCACAGCGATATCCCGGTCTCGTTTGTCGAGACCTTCTATGGCGAATTTGATGAGGTCTTTGCCCGCAGCGAAAGTGGAGAGCCGGTTGGCTTCATTAAAACCGTGGGCGAGGGCAAGGTGATGGTTTTTGGGGCGGCCTTGGCCGCCAATACCCTGGATGACGTGGATGTGCTGAACCAGATGGCGCTCAAGATGGATTGCCCGGCGTACTTCCAGGCCGAGCCCTGGGCTGATCTCCGCCTGAGCGAGGGGGAAAATGGCAGTTTCCTATTCATCAGCAACTACCAGGATGACCCGGTGGAAACGGTCATCCATCAAGCGGGGCAGCCCCTCTTCGGCGGTCACCCGGTGACCCTGCCGGCGCGCCGCGGCCTGATTTTGCCGCTGGATTGGCAGGTGCAGCCGGGTATTGTGCTGAACTACGCCAGCGCAGAAATTACCCGGGTGATGGATGACGGCGAAACCGTGCAGATTGAAACCGAACCTGCCGAATTCTTTGCCGAATTCACCCTGCAAGGTTTCGACTGCATGCAAACAGGCCTGCAACAATCCCCCACCGGTGGACGGTTGCAACTGCACGGCAAGGAGGGCGTGATCCGCCTGCAAAGAGTGCCATAACCCCGGCTGCAGCCCCAGCGGCTGGCAGTATCCTCACGGCTTTTACGGCATCAGACGGTCATTCCCATTCCCCCAGGAGCATGACCATCTGACTTGTGAAAGCCGTGATCTTTTTCTCCTCCCCCTTGCGAGCCGGCGCGCCAGGCAACCCACTTGCAAAAATGCGCTTTATTTGTGAAATTCGGTACAAGATTCCCACTTCTGTATATAATTGGTTTAACCCTGTCGTCTCAATTGGGAGAAAACTTCATGGATAAATTTGATGTGATCATCATCGGCGGAGGTATCGTAGGCTGCCTGACCGCCCGCACTCTATCCCGCTATAAGCTGAGCGTGCTGCTGATCGAAAAAGAAGCCGACCTGGGCACCGGGGCCAGCAGCGCCAACTCCGCCATCATCCACGCCGGGTATGACCCCCTCCCCGGCACCCTGAA
>CALESS010000231.1 GCA_937907495.1 uncultured Anaerolineaceae bacterium | reverse complement strand
CGGCGGGAGATTACGTTTTTCATCAATGGACGCTGGGTACAGGATGTGGCATTGAATAGCGCCCTGGTGCAGGCCTATCACACCTACCTGATGGTGGGACGGTACCCGCTGGCTGCGCTTTTCATCCAATTATCCCCGGAGGAGGTGGATGTCAACGTTCACCCGGCCAAGGCGGAAGTGCGTTTCCGCCATCCGGATGTGATTTTCAGCGCGGTTCAACGCGGGGTGCGGCGGGCCTTGCTGGCCTATTCCCCGGTTCCAAGCCTGGGAGGGCCGGCCTGGCATCTTCCGCCAAGTTCCACCACACCCGAACCCGCCTGGGAGATGGCGGGAGAGCTGAAAGCAACTGATACAGCCCAACCAACCTTGCCGGACCTTCAGAGGCCAAAAAGTGACCTGGCGGATTTACCCTCGGGACAAATTCCGTTGCTGCGGTTGGTGGGCCAGGTGGGTCTAACATACCTGATTGCAGAAGGCCCGGATGGGTTGTACTTAATTGATCAACATGCGGCCCATGAGCGGGTTTTGTTTGAACGATTGATGCGTCAACACCAATCCGGAGTGCCCTCCCAGGCATTGCTGGAACCGGTGGCAGTGCAATTGCCGCCGGCGGGGGCGCTCATTGTGCAGCAGCAATTGGGCACCCTGGCAGATTTTGGTTTTACGGTGGAACCCTTTGGGCCGAATACTTTCCAGGTGAGAAGTCTGCCCGCCATCCTCAGCCGGATGGAACCGGCAGCGGCATTGAAGGTTATTGTGGAAGATTTTGAGGAAGATGAAACACCCTTACAAAATACAATCGAAGAGCGGTTGATTGCCCGCATTTGTAAACGGGCAGCGGTCAAAGGTGGGCAGGTCATGAGTCTGGAGGAACAGCGATCCCTGGTGGCAGATTTGGAACGCTGCCAATCACCGCGCACCTGCCCGCATGGCCGCCCAACCATGATCCACCTTTCGGTTGACTTACTGGAGCGTCAGTTTGGGCGGCGGGGAAGCCGCTAACCCACCTTTGGAATCATAGGAGAACAAGATGATCATTGTGACCGATCGAGCGGCAGACTTGACTGCCCAACAACTGGAGGGGCTGGATGTACATTTTTCCCCCCTGAGAATTATTCTGGATAATAAAACCTACGTCAGCGGGGTGGACCTTACACCGGAAGAATTCTATGACTTGCTGGATAACACGGATAGCATGCCCACCACTTCTCTCCCTTCACCGGGTGAGTTCGCGGAAATGTACCGCGCCTTGGCCAAACAAGACCCGGATATTCTTTCCATTCACATTTCCTCCGGGTTAAGCGGAACCTTTGCCTCGGCCCAGGCTGGCGCCGCCATGGTGCCGGAAGCCAATATCACCCTCTGGGATTCCATGACCCTTTCCTGCCCGCTGGGCTGGCAGGTGGAGGCGGCAGCCAGGGCAGTGAAACAAGGCTGGCCACTGAAACGGATTTTGGCTTTGCTGGATCAATCCCGCCAGAAGGTGGATGGAATTTTCACGCTGACCAATCTCAAGTACCTGATCCATGGCGGCAGAATCAGTCACATCGCCGGGCTGGTGGCTTCGCTGCTGGCGATCAAACCCATCATCATGGTGGATAAGGTGACGGGAAAATATGGCTCGCAAGGGCAGGAGCTGACGATCAAACGGGCGTTGAACAAGCTGGTGGATATTGTCGGTCATCACCTGCCGCCGGGCAGTCCCATCCGGGTGCAGTTGCTGCGCAGCAAAGGCGATGAAGGGATTGAATATCTGCGGGAAAGAATGAACAGCCACTTCCAATGCCATTGGCTGCCACCGGCTACCGTGGCGCCCGTTTTGGGGGCACATACCGGGGCTGGAATGAGCGGCTTATGTGTGGGGCCGGGGGATATTTTCGCCGAGTTGGGAATATAACCGTAAGAAGCGCCGGGAAACCGGCGCTTCTTTTTTTCGAGGAGTAAATTACAAGGGAGGCTGGAGGGGGGAGGGGTTGTGTGGGGAACGTCACAGCCCCCTGGCGGGTGTT
>CALESS010000230.1 GCA_937907495.1 uncultured Anaerolineaceae bacterium | reverse complement strand
AAGCGGGCCAAGGAGAGGGTTCTTCCAGGTTTCCTGTTTGGCGATGCCGATTGTCGGGCGGGGGTAAAGCAGGGAGTAAATCACCGGGACTTCGAGGAAGTTGATGTGATTGGTAATGATGATGTAGGGTCCCTGAAGAGGAACCTGTTCCAGATCCTGTGCATCAATTTTGCAGAGGAGCTTGAAAAGTTCGCGAATGGTGAGGGTGACAAACGTTTTTATGAAGGGCATAGCTCTATTTTAATAGATTAGCGGAAGAAAGGCAGGGATCAACTCGATGGTGAGTTGGGTTCCTTCGGTGCAGATCGTTTCGCCATCCGCATGGCATGCCATGGAACCATCCAGAGCGGTCACGGTGATTTTTTTAGAATTGCGGAAGCGGATGGCAGGGTGGGATTCTTGGGTGCCCTTTATGAAGCGGCCAATGAGCAGCAGGATGGCCGGCCGGCTGACCAGGTTGGCGATACAAAGCGTAAAAACGCCGTCATCGGATTTACTTTGGGGAGCCATCATGAACGCGCCACCCATTCTGCGGCCATTCATGATGGATACCATGAGCGCGGGCAGGGTGATCGTTTCGTTATCCAGTTCAATTCTCAATTGGGGGGCGGTTCCATAGGCAAAAAGGGTCTTCAAAGCCCCCAATAAATATGGGAGGAAGCCTCGCAAATGGTTCATCTTGTTGGCTTCAAAGCCAACCTTGGTGTCAAATCCAATCCCCACACCGTTGCCAAAGATTTTCCCCGCCGGGTAAAGCCCGCCGGTGATTCGGCCAAGATCAATCCGGCGCTGGCGGGCAGTCACCAGGGCGTCACAGGCCGCGGTGAGATCCTGGGGAACCCCCATGCCAAAGCTGAAATCATTGCCCCGGCCGATTGGCAAAACACCCATCATCACTTCGGGCAGGCCGGTTTCGCGGGCTGCCACCAGGCCGTTGAGGACTTCGTTCATGGTTCCATCGCCACCTGCTCCTACCACCACCTCCGCGCCATCTCTTACAGCTTGCAGGGCAAGATCGTAGGCATGCCCGGGGTGTTCGGTTTGCACCACCTCAAAGTCAAGGTTTTTGGAGTGTAGATAGCTGGTGAATTGCGGGATCAAGAGTGCCGCATGGCCCTTACCGGCAGTTGGATTGGCAATAATGCAATACTTCATGTGGAGTCCTTTGGGTGGATTAGATTGAGCAGCCCGAACCTGATGATTTTACATCATCAGCCCGGTTTAGGGTGAACCCTGAGGGGCAATAACGGGTAGAGATTTTAATTTTCGTCCTCAATCAGCAGAAAGTATTTGTCCAACAACTTGGCAGCTTCTGGTACATCGTACTCGGAAAGAACGGAGAAAAACAGCTCTGAACTGCTGAGTTGGGGAGTAGAAGCTCGTTGGTAATATTGCTGGAGGAAGCTTTGGAATTTCTCCTCTCCCATTTCCTTTTTGAGATCCATCAAGAAACTTGCCCCACGCAAATAAACCGCATTGCGATAAGGCCGGAAGATGCGAAAATCATACAGCGGGCTGTTGACTACTTCTTTCGCTGGATTACCCGCCAGGCGGTAGCCTTTCCACCAGTTGAAATCATACCCGGAGGTGTTCTCGTAATATATTCCTTCCATGAAGGTGGCAAAGGATTCATCCAGCCAGGGTTCCAGTGCCTGGTCATTGGCAACCCCGGCATACCACCATTGATGGGCTGTTTCGTGGATGGCCAGGATGGTAAGCAGGCTGCGGGGTTCTGTGCCGAGGGTATAAAACGCACTACCCAGGAAATACATCCCATCTCCCTCCAAGCCATCAATCAGGTTGGTTTCAATAATATTTAACACCGGGTGGCGGTAGGGAGATATGATTTTGCTATAAATTTCCACCGCCTGGCAGGTGGATTGTAAAACCCACTCTGCAGTTTGTTTGTGGATTGGGAAAAAGTAATGGTGGACCGTCACGCCAGCCTGGCTGCATTCCACCATTTCAAAATTGGGGCTCATGGAAACGACCAGGCTGCGGGCGGCGGGGTGGGCAAATTGATACGTATTGCCAGCGACGAGGGCGTCACTCGATCCGGTTACCATCAGGTTCTCCGGGGGGTCTTGGACAGTTAAGAGTAACTGGAAATTTGCGAGTGGGTAGGTGGTGTGTTCGGCAAAACCGGCGGGGGGATGGATGAGCCAACCTTCCTCCGGTGAATAGGCCGCCAGCCAGATATACCAATCGAAGAGGTTGATTTGCCATTGCGATTTACCAAACAGTCCGTTGCCTGCCCTGGAGTGCATCTCCGGCAATTGGATTGTGTAGATGAAATCAATTTCCAGGCTTTGGAGTGGTTCAATGGATTGGCCAGGGAAGGAAAGGATTAACACATTGCGATTGAGCAGGAAGTTGTCGAATTCCTTCCCGTTGACGAGAAGCGAGTCGAGAGTTAGCGTGTCCGGGTAGCGGTTCGTTTCAGCATAAAAACGTAGATCAGACAATGGCTCACCGGTGAGGTTGGTGAAGCCGAGGTGCTGACGAATCACCATTTGGCCCACGGGGTAATCCAGGGCGGCCTGGAGCGTGTAAGCGGGCAAAGGATAACGGATGGTTTGAACCAGCGGCGTGGGGCTTGCGGGGGGAACCGGCGTGGCGGGTTGGGGGGTTGGCTGTGGGGCGGGCGGGGGAATGGAGGGGTGCGCCGTTGGCGCCGGGGCGTGGACCTGGCCAAGGCCCAACAGTTGCGGGCGGAGGAGATGCCGGGTGCGCCACGCGCTGCAGCTTGCCGCCGCACTCGGCTTTGCCCGGCGCCTCACGACCGGTCTGCGGGCT
>CALESS010000229.1 GCA_937907495.1 uncultured Anaerolineaceae bacterium | reverse complement strand
ATCCGCGAAGGCTTCGACGAAGGCGCGCTGGCGGGCATGATGCGCGCCTATGGCCGCCATGCCCAAAAACAGGCCTCCTCGACCCTGGGAGTGGTGCTGAAGTTGAATGAAATTCACAACCTGCGCTGGGTGGTGGAAAATAAGCGCCCCATGCTCATCACCGACACCACCGCCGACCCCGCCTGGGTGCAGATAACCCAATCCGATTACATTCTCTCCTGGGCTTGTGCGCCGATCATGGTTCAAGGGCGGGTCGTTGCCATCCTCTCGCTGGATAAAGACGAAATCAACTTCTTCCAGCCCCGCCACCTGGAATTGGTGAGCGCCCTGGCAGCCCAGGCAGGCCTGGCGCTGCAAAATGCCCAGCTTTTTGGTGAAACCATCGGCCTTTTGGAGCGGGAGCGGCGGCTGAACGAAGTGATCAGCACATTAAGCAGTGCGCTGGACCTGCCGACCATTTTGCAGAACCTGGTGCGGCTGGCGGTGGAGCTGGTGGGGGCAGATGCAGGTGCCCTGGGGATGGTGGACGAACGCCATAACCAGATGACCTATCCTTACCTTTTCAACCTTCCCGAAGCCAACAGTATTCTGACCGAAAAACCGGGCAATAGCCTGGCCTGGCAAATCTGGAATACCGGCCAATCGGTGGTTCTGGATGATTACGCCGCCGATCCACGCGCCCGCCAGGAATGGCTGGATGCCGGGGTGCGGACTTTTATCGGTGTGCCGGTCATCAGCGGCATGGAGCGGGTGGGGGCGCTGGGCATCTTCTGTTACGATGCGCAGAATCGCTTTACGGTGCGCGAGCTGGCCCTGGCGGAATCCGTAGCCCGCCAGGCGGGGCTGGCCATCCAAAATGCCCGGCTGTATGCAGATGTACGGCGGCAGGCGGAGGAAAGTGAAACCTTGCGCCAGGCAGCCTCGGCGGTGATCTCTGCCCTGGATTTGAACCAGGTGCTGGAACGCATCCTGATCCACATGCAGCGGGTGCTGCCATATCACAGTGCCTCCATCTTCCTGCAGGAATCCGGCGGGATGCGCCTGGTGGCGGGGACCGGGCATCCACACCCGGCGCTGATTTATGGTCGTCTTTTCCCCGCTGAAAATGAACTCTTCCAGGAATTATTCCGCACCCGACGCCCGGTGATGATCGAAGATGCCCGCACCGACCGCCGTTATGCCGGCTGGGGAGAGGTGGGTTATACCCGCGGCTGGTTGTGCGTACCGCTCATCGTGCGCGGCGGCATCATCGGCTGCGTGTGCCTGGATTCCACCGAGGTCAGCGCTTATGGAGAACGCGAAGCCCATCTGCTGCAGGCCTTCTCCAATGAAGCCGCCATCGCCATCGAAAACGCCCGGCTCTTCCAGCAGGTGCGGCAGATGGCCATTACCGATCCCCTGACGGGCTTGTACAACCGGCGGCATTTCTTTGAGGCAGCCCGGGTCGAGTTTGAACGGTCCCGCCGTTACCAGCATCAATTGGCGCTGATCATGATGGATGTGGATTACTTCAAACAGGTTAACGACCGCCACGGACACATGGTGGGGGATGCGGTGCTGCTGGCAGTTGCCAGGCTGTTCCAGGAAAAATTGCGGGAGGTGGACCTGGTGGCCCGCTACGGCGGTGAGGAGTTTGTCATCTTGCTGCCAGAAACGGATACGGAGAGTGCGGTGCAGGTGGCAGAGCGCCTGCGCCAGGCCCTGCTGGAGCCGATCCTGCGGCAAAATGGGTTGGAAGTGACCGTTTCCATCAGTTTTGGGGTGGCAGATGCACAAAGCGCGGCGGACCTTGAATCGCTCATCCACCATGCAGATGAAGCCCTCTATAGCACCAAGGCCACCCAGCGCGGTATGGTGACTGCCTG
>CALESS010000228.1 GCA_937907495.1 uncultured Anaerolineaceae bacterium | reverse complement strand
GTTGAGCCGCCGGGATATCCCGGCGTTTAAGGGCATCAACGGCGTTCAAAACGCTTTGCTCAACCATGCTGCCCAATAGCAGGACCTCATCCTGGAGGTGGTGTAACTGGCGGTCCATTGAATCGCGTGGCATATTCTACCTCTTGTGTGTGGTCCGATTTACCCGAAGCGTCCGGTAATGTAATCTTCGGTCTTTTGATGGCGGGGGTTGGTGAAGATTTGAGAGGTCTCGCCATACTCGACCATATAGCCGGCGCGGTCTTCTCCCATGGTGAAAAAGGCAGTAAAATCTGATGCGCGGGCTGCCTGCTGCATGTTGTGGGTCACAATAATTATAGTGTAATGTTGTGAAAGCTCCCGCATGAGTTCTTCGATTTTGAGGGTGGCAATCGGGTCGAGGGCAGAGGCAGGCTCATCCATCAGAATGATCTCCGGTTTGACAGCCAGTGCCCGGGCAATGCACAACCGCTGCTGCTGCCCGCCTGAGAGGGCAAGAGCAGATTTTTTGAGGGTGTCTTTCACTTCGTCCCAGAGTGCGGCATCTCTCAGGGTTTCTTCCACCAGCTCATCCAGGTTGCCTTTGAATCCATTGATGCGGGCACCCCAGGCAACATTATCATAGATGGATTTTGGAAAGGGGTTGGGCTTCTGGAAGACCATACCAATCAGCCGCCGTACCTGGACGGGGTCTACGGATGGATCGTATAAGTCCTCGCCATGGAAAAGGATTTTGCCTTCGATGTGGGATGAAGGCACAAAGTCGTTCATGCGATTGAATCCGCGCAGGACGGTGCTCTTCCCGCAGCCCGAAGGGCCGATGATGGCAGTGATCTTGCGGGGTTGAATTTTTAGGTTCACATCTTTTACTGCGCGGAAAGAGCCGTAATAGAACGACACATCCCGGGCTTCGATTGCATACTCGGTGGGTGGGGAGGTTTGATCGGGGGTCATAATTTTTTGGTAAACCGGTTTCGTAAGAGAATGGCGATTGCATTCAGGCTTAACAATGCAATCAGGAGAACCAGAATGGCCGCGGCGGCAATATTACGGAATTGATCTTGCGGACGGGTGGTCCAGTTATAAATTTGGATGGGAAGGGCAGTGAACATGGAAAACGGCCCCGAGGGAGATTGAGAGATGAAGGTGGAGGCTCCCACAATAATCAGTGGGGCGGTTTCTCCCATGGCTCGTGAAACAGCCAGAATGGTGCCGGTGAAAATACCAGGCAAGGCTACCGGCAGCACATGATGCCAGATGGTTTGCCATTGGGTCGCACCCAGGCCGTAGGAAGCCTGGCGCAAGCTGCCGGGAACGGCGCGGATGGCCTCCTGTGCGTTGATGATAAGAACCGGAAGGATCAGCAGGGCCATGGTCAGGGAGGCGGAAAGGATGGTGCGACCATTATCAGCACCGATGCCGAGGAATTGTCCGCTGGTGATGGGGGCAAGGGTGCGGACAAAAATTGCCAGGCCGAGAATACCATAGACAATGGATGGCACCCCAGCCAGGTTATCAATATTCGTCTGGATGAGGCGATTGAGACGGCTCTGGTGGTTGGCGTATTCTTCCAGGTAGATGGCTGCACCTACTCCAATGGGAAAAGCGATGAGGATGGTGAAAAGGATGAGCAACATGGAGCCAGCCAGCGCACTGCGCACCCCGGCCAGTTCAGCCCGGCTCGACATGGCCTGCGTGATGAAGCGCCAGTTGAGCCAGATTTTGAATTCCAACCTGGCAGTGGGGTATTTTGCCGCAATTTCCTGGAGGATGGCAGGCTTGGTGAAGAGGGATTCTGAAAAGCTCCAGGTCGAAACAATTACAGGATCCACAATGCGTTCGATTACGATGTCATACAAATCAACTGTGGAACGTTCTTCCAGGGGGATATCCGCATTGAGCTGGCGAAGGCGGGCTTTGGAGAGGTTAGCTTCCAGGATGGTCAATAATTCTGCTTTGTTTAATTTTTCGAGAGGTCTGGCTGAAAGACTGGCGGGGTCCACTTTGTTTTCGATAGCCACATAGCCCAGGGATTGGTTGAAAATGGTAAAGAGGAGAGTCGCTAGGGTGATGATGCCAACCAGAATGGAAAAGAGAAAAAGCGCCTGCCAGAGGCGTCCCACCTGGTGCCGGCGGTTAAGGAATTTCTCTTGCGTGGAATCGGGTTCGACAGAGAGCGGCCTCATTCGTACACCTCACGAAAACGCCTCACCAGGCGGCGGCTGACCATATTAAGGAATAGCGTAAGGGTGAAGAGGAGCAGCCCAATGGCAAAGATGGAGTTATAGTCAGGGGAGTCGTAAGCCAGGTCTCCGCCCGAGATGCGGGCGATGTAACCGGTCATGGTCTCCGCGGAGTGGAAGGGGTTGAAGGTGAAAGCTGGCCCCGACCCAGCCGCCACGGCAACAATCATGGTTTCTCCCACTGCCCGGGAGACTGCCAGGATAAAAGCAGCGATAATTCCGGAGAGGGCGGCGGGAACCACCACCTTAATGGCAGTCTCCAGGCGGGTGGCACCCAGGCCGTAGGCGGCCTCTTTCAAGGCACGCGGGACGGCGGAGAGCGCATCTTCACTCATGGAAGAGACCAGCGGCAAGATCATGATGCCCATGACCAGGCCTGCAGAGAGGGTGTTGTAGACTTCCACCGTATCCTGACCAAAGATGCCTCGCAGCAGGGGGGTCATAAAGGTCAGGGCAAAGTAGCCATAGACCACGGTTGGAATGCCCGCCAGCACTTCGAGAATAGGTTTGAGAATGGAGCGGGCCTTGGGAGTGGCGTATTCGCTGAGGTAAATGGCCGACCCCAAGCCCAACGGAAGAGCAATCAACATGGCAAAGAATGAGGTCATCAACGTGGCATTGACCAGGGGGAGGACGCCAAATTCACCGATAGTTGGCTGCCAGCGGGTGGTGGTGAGGAATTCCCACAGGTTGACTTGCGGGCTGGTAAAGAATAAGAGGGATTCTTTGCCCAATTCGAAGACGATGCCGAGGGTGGTGAGGATGGAGATTACCCCACAGAGGAGAAGGAAACCCTGAATAACACGTTCACTGAGGCGCCGGCGTTTCTTCAAGCGGGTCTTCATCTCAACGGGAGGTGTGGCAGTTGTGATAGGCTGCAATTGGGTTTCCATTCAAATAGCGGTTTGATTGCGAATCATATCAGTTTTTTTCTTTTTTTTCCATTTTGATCTCCCGGTCACAGGGGAGATTGATGAACCAAGGGCGTGAAACGGCTGGCTGTTGAAGTGTCAACAAGCGCCAACCGTTTCAACAAGTTCAAGCTCTGTTACTGAATGGCATCCAGGTAGGCCTGTTTGGAGGCGTTCAGGGCGTCCTCAGAGATCGGGAAGTACCCAACATCTTGAATGTAATCATTAACAAAGGTGAGGAAGTAACTGACGAAGGCAGCAACTTCCGGCTTGCTCTTGAGAATTTGCGCATCGGAGTAGATGAAAAGCGGGCGGGAGAGTTTATATGTACCATCTTCAGCGGTTTGGAAGGAGGGGGTAACCCCTTCCACCGCGATCAGATTGAGTTTATCGGCATTATCCGGGTAGTAGGCAAAACCAAAGAAGCCGATGGCATATTTGTTGCCCGCAACACCTTGCACTAGGACGTTGTCGTCTTCACTGGATTCCAGGTTGGCGGCCTTGAGGAAAGCCTCTTTGCTCTTATCCAAATCCTTGTCATAGGCGGGAGCCAGCACGGCTTCCACAAAGAAATCGAATGTGCCGGAATCGGTGCCGGGTGCAAATCGCTTGATGTCTTCAGCAGGCCACTCGGGGTTGATGTCGGACCATTTGACGGATTGATCTGAGAAGATTTTCGCCAGGTCTGCGAGAGTCAAATCTTTGATGAAATCATTCTCCTTGTTGATGACGATGGCGAGCGCATCCAAACCGACGAGGAATTGGATCGGAGTGCGGTTGACAGCTGCGCAGTTCTCAATTTCACCAGCTTTAATCTTGCGGGAGGCGTTGGCAATATCCGTTTCTGCGGTTTTACAAAAGCGCTCCATACCGCCGCCGGTGCCGACTGAGTCAATTTTCAATTCTCCAGCGTATCCATCTGCCCGGAATTGTTCAGCGATGGCCTCTGCCAATGGGTAGACGGTGGATGAACCGGCTGCATAGATTTTCCCGCTGAGTGAGGCGGGATCAACGAACGGAAGTTCGATACCATCGGTCTGATCGGGAATGGAAGTGGGTTCCATGGGAGCAGCGGTGGTTTCCATGGGGGCAGTCGTAGGGACGACTGTGGGTGTGGTGCAAGCAGATAACATCATGCTTAGAACCATCACCAGGGCAAAAATACCATATATTGAACGACGCATTTTCTTTCTCCTATTTTTCTTTTTTATTCGACGTTCAGATGATAGCATGCCCTGGTTAAATGGTTGGTAAGGGAATGTTAACAGTTCGTCAACGTTGCGAAGGAAAGGTTAATTGGATTTGGGAAGTGAAAAATAAAACGTTGACCCGGAGCCTTCGGTTGATTCTGCCCAAATGCGACCGCCGTGCGCTTCAATGAGGTGGCGGGCAATGGATAATCCGAGGCCGGTTCCACCGCCCGATCGGGAGCGATCCGTCTTGTAAAATCGTTCAAATATTCGGTTTAGGTCCTGGGATGGGATTCCCGAGCCGGTATCTTGAATGGAAAATATCACATCAAAGGGACGAGATCTGGCATTGAGGATGATTTTCCCTCCGGGCGGAGTGAATTTTATGGCATTATGCAGCAGATTTAGCAGGACTTGAGATATGCGGATAGGATCCGCCTGGACGGTGGGCAGTTCTTCATCCAAGTTCAGTTGAAGGTGGATACTGGCACGGTCTGCCTGCATGGACATACGGTTCATGGCTTCTTGGAGCAACTCTGCGGGTTGGATGGGTCGGCGAACGAGGGGAACTTTTCCAGATTCGATCCGAGA
>CALESS010000227.1 GCA_937907495.1 uncultured Anaerolineaceae bacterium | reverse complement strand
TTCCGAAGGACATGGCGGCGTTATTGCTGCCCTGTGCCTGGCGGAATATGAAGAAGAAGGCTCCACCCAGCAGCAGGAATGGCACGATATAACCCAAAACGGTCAGGATGCCAACCCAGGGGCTGGGTGCTTTAATCTCAATGGTCAGGTTATTTGCCGAAAGCTGTTCAGGTGTGACCCCCAGCTGAATGAGCTGCTCAACAAGGGTGGCACTGGAGTCTTTCGTGGAGGTCTTCTTGACCACCTCCTCCTGGGTTCCACCTTTCATGGTGATCGTCAGGCGGTTTTCATCACCAACAATCTTGGCGACTTTTCCTTCCTGGATCGCCTGCGCAACCTCATTGATGTTCATGGTTCCCTGGGATGCACCGTTGTTGCCAAAGTTATATACCACCAGGGTAATGATGGCAATGAGTAGCAGGAAGTAAATAATGTACGATTGGTTCCGTGTTCTCACACAATCCTCCAGTTAGACTCCAGTCAATGCCGGAGCTTGCAGAGATTATACCAATCTCCACCGCCTGTATCCAGTTTGTGTATGGTGATTGGCTTGAATTAACAAAACTCTAATATGTCTGTGCCATTCCGAAAACCATGAACCCGGCGGGTGGTTTGACGGATCAGGACGGATCCTCGCGGGAAAGGGGCTGTTTGCAATCCACTGCCCGGCAAAACTGCTGCAAATGAGAGCGATCATGGGTGGCCATGAAATTGACAAGCTCGGCGAGGGTGGTACGGCCAAATATGGTGTGCCGTGAGGTACGCTGCCAGGCCTCGGGCGGAAGCCCCACTAATATTTTGAGGATTTCCATGCGGGATTGCATATAACCCAGGATGGCCTGGCGTCCGGAAAGGGTATTGTATGAGCGAAGCTGGGCCCAGTTGTCGGTATCAATGCCTGTCAGGAGGGGGGTATCCTCGTTCAGAATCCGGAGGATACGCGGCAGATTGACTTCGGCATCCACATCCCGCAGGTGATACAAAATTTCCACGGGGGACCACTCCCCGGGGGCGGGAGAACTGTGCCATTCCAGGTGGGTGAAATGCCGGGCGCGGGAGGTGAGGGCAGCCGGGGTGGCTTGAAGGACAGCCAGGGCAGCCGGAATGGAGTTTTCAAAGGGCGGGGTATCCAGGGGCAGGGCACTTTCAATCCAGGGGATGACCTGCTCCAGGTGCTCCCCGGCCGCTGAATGAGCGGGGAGTTGAGCAGCCGAGGGGTTCTCCGTCAGCCAGAAGGCAGGCAGCCCGAGCTGATTTGCAGGTTGTATATCATCCGGGAGACTGTTGCCGATCATAAAAGCCGGGCGGTCGGGCCACCCCGCCTGACCGAGTAATTCTGCATAATAAGCCGGATGAGGCTTGGCGAAATGCATGATCTCATAAGAGGGGACCAGCAGGAAGGGATATTGATCGGCGGAAAGACCGGCCCATTCCAGGCGCTGCAAGATGGCTGTACGCGGAAAGAGCGGGTTGGTGGCAATAATCACCTCCCAGCCGCGGCGGAAAAACTCCTGCACCAGTTGGATGGCTTGCGGGTTGGGGCGGGTGAGGGATTGGAGCAGGTGAAATTTGGTCGTATAGAACTGCTCAATCTGGTCGTGTATTTCCGCCTTGGGGATGCCAATGGCGGGGTAGAAATGAGAATCGAAGGTTTCTTCCAGGGTACCCGCGGGCAGGTTCTTTTCCGTCATTTTGCGGGTGGCCCGGAGCAGGCTTTCGGTGAAGAGTTTTGGGTTTACCCGGCTGGAAACATGTCCACTAAGCCCTTGCAGGTAGGTGGGCAGGAAGGTATCCATGTTATTGAAGAGCAGGGTATCATCCAAATCCATGAGGATGGTGAGGGTCATGATTTGCTTTCGGGGGTGTCAAAAGGTAAGGGATGGCATTGACCGCAGCCTATTTCCGGCTCGGGTACGGCCAGTTTGCTTTTGGTGCAGTAAGCGCTGATTTCCACCCGCCGCGGCAGAAAGAAAATTTTCCGCCGAACTTTGGCAACCAGGGTTAGGGTAGGGCAGGCGTTGGCGCGCAAGATTCCAGGCACAGGGCACGTTTTGCAGAGATCGGGGGTCCAATTAAGAGGCGGGGGAACCTTGCCGATCAGACGGCATTCTTCTTCCGATTTTCCCCGGAAGTAATTCCCATAAAAGAAACGACATTCAGTGCCATAAGGTGTTCGCATGGTAACCCCTGATTGAGAAAAGGGTTGGTTTGAGCTTCAAACCAACCCAAGAAAAAATTACGGAGATTGGCGGATGGATTTAGTTGTTGGCCCGGGTTACGTAAGTTCCAGAGCGGGTATCAATCCGAATGATGTCGCCGGTGGTAACAAAGGAGGGAACATCTATGATGGCGCCGGTTTCAACAGTGACTTTCTTGGTGACACCGGTGGCGGTATCGCCCCGGACGGCGGTTTCGGATTCAACAACTTTCAAATCCACAGCCAGGGGTAGCTCAATGTCAATGGCTTCGTTTTCATAGAAGGTTAGTTTTACTTCCATGCCTTCTTTAAGGAAGCCGGCGGAATCGCCGAGGATTTCTTTTTGGATCGCAGGCTGTTCAAAAGTTTCAAGATCCATAAAGTAATAAAGCTCGCCATCACTGTAAAGAAATTGAACGTTGTGGAAATCCAGGCGGACATCCTGAACGCGGTCACCGGAAGAGAAGGTTTTTTCAATATTGGAGCCTGTACGCAGGTTGCGGGCTTTGATGCGGATGGTGGCATTGCCGCGGCCAGGTTTGTGGTGGTGGTAATCTGTGACACGATACAGGTGCCCATCGTATTCAAAGGTTACCCCTTTGCGAAGATCATTTACATCAATCATACCATTTGCCTCAATCTTTTTTGAGAGATTGTCATTGCGAGAGCAGGGAGATGAAGGCCAGGATTGGTTTCACGTCTTGTGCGCCATGACAAAAACTGATTCCTTTAATTTAACGGTCTGATTATAGCGCACTCGGGCATGGGTGACAAGATTAAAAAATAAGCCCGGCAGCCATGATCCGCTGCCGGGCCTGGGTGGCGCAAGGGTTATCCGAGTTGAGGTTCGATCAGGCCGAAGCTGCCATCGTGACGTTTATAAAGCACATTCACGGAGTTGGTGTTCATGTTGAAGAAGATGAAGAAGTTTTCATGACCCAACAAAGCCATCTGCTCAAGGGCTTCCGTTTCATCCATGGGAACGAGGGTAAAGGATTTTCGGCGGGCAATGGGTGGGAGAACAACTTCTTCCTCGGAGGTGACTTCGGGGGCGACCTGGGAGGCTGAAAGACCATCACCCCGGCCGCGGGCACGTTTACCCTTGTAGCGTTCAATCTGCCGTTGGATCTTATCCACCATGGCATCCAGGGCGGCAAACAGATCGCTGGAGTGCTCTTCAGCACGCAAGATGTAGCCTTTACCGCGCAAGGTGATCTGCGCGCCGTACCGATCCGCAGCCGAGCGGGCGGATTTGACGTAATTCAAATCCACGCGGGCTTCTTCCACGTCACTCAGAAAACGGTCTAATTTGGAAATTTTCTTGGTCACATAGTCGTGAATGCGATCAGTGACTTCCATGTTCTTCACTACGATGTCAACTTTGAGCGCCATACGGTTCCTCCTATGAAGAATGTGGAACATTAACTTGCTGGCCCCCGAAGGGAGCCGGTGACTGCGGAGCTTCCGTGCTATGCTCTTCCAGCAGGGCTCTGGCGAGGGAGAGGGCATAAACCTGGGATGCCCCAGCCTGCAGGAGTGCCCGGGAAGCGTTGGAAAGGGTTGCCCCGGTGGTCATTACGTCATCCAGTAAAAGAACAGTGCGTCCGGCGATTTGCTTTGACCGGGCAGAGAAAGCAGCCTCCAGGTTTCGGCGGCGCTCTTCAGCGGAAAGGCCTACCTGTGAGCGCGTGTTCTTGGTGCGGACCAGCGCCGAGGGCAGGAAGGTTAACCCGGTTTGCAAGGACAGGACAAAGGCAAGCATGGCTGCCTGGTTGTAACCGCGCATTCGGCGGCGGTGATGGTTAAGAGGGACGGGAACCACGCAATCCACCGGCCAGCTTTGCTCTTGAAGCAATTGTACCAGATGTTCACTGAGAGGCTCGCATAATCCCAGGTCATTTTGGTACTTCAAACGGTGGATGGCGGCCCGCAACGGACCGCGGTACGCAGCCCAGGCGCGGCAAGCCTGCCAGGGAGGTGGATTGGACTGGCAGGAAGCACAAACCTGCCCGTTCTGCGGGGCAGGTTGACTGCATTTGGGGCAAAGATGCGGGGGTAAGGCTTCGATCTGTGAGAGGCAGGTGGGGCAGATGCGCTCTCCCCAGCACTCACAACTGGCACAGGTGGGTGGAAAAACCCAGTCCAGGCCCAGCCACAGGTTGTGATAGAGGATAAAGCCCAATTTGCGGGATGTGAGTGCCAGGGGTGCCTCCCGCGGAAAGAGTTATTTGAACATGTTTCCCATGACGGAATGGAAGAGCTTCAAAGCAGCAGGAGTGAGCAAAACGATCATCAGGGAGGGGAAGATGAGCAGACCCATCGGCAGGAGCATTTTTAAGGGGGCTTTGTGAGCTTCTTCTTCAGCGAGCTGGCGGCGGCGAACTCGCATTTGATCGGACTGGATGCGCAGGACTTTCGCCATACTGACACCCAACTGTTCCGACTGGATGACGGCAGCCACAAAACTGGTCAGTTCCATCAACCCGATGCGGTCTGCCATATCGCGCAAGGCTTCGCGGCGTAATTTGCCGAGCTGAATTTCCTTAATAACCCGGGCAAAAGCCAGGGCTAACTCGTTATCCCATTTCTCGCTGACTTTGTTAATGGCGGCATCAAACCCGAGGCCGGCTTCCACGCAGATGCAGAGCAAGTCGAGGGCATCTGGCATGGATTTGCGGACGTTCTTCTGGCGGCGGGAGATTTTTCCGCCCAGCCAGAGTTGTGGGAAATAAAAACCCAAAAAACCAAATACCAGGGTCAGGAGGACAATACGTCCCGCAGGCCATTTTGCCGTACCAACGGCAAAAATCAAGACGATCAGGCCACCGCCGATAAAAAGACCGACAAATTGGAGAATGAAGAACACAGCCGGGTCCAGGTTGGCGGGGCTGCCAGCCAACTCCAATCGGCGGGAGATGCTGACGAGGGCATTCTGCGGGGTGAAGCGGGTTGCAACCTCTCCAAGTTTTTGGGCAATCGGGAAGATGACGCGTTCCTGGAAGGGTTGCGACATTTCCAATTTTTCCAGGTCTACTTCCTCACCTGCCGCACGCAATTCTTCGAGCCGGTCAAGAGCGGAGTCTTGAGTGGTGCGGGGTCTGCGGATGCCGATCCAGATCAAGATGCCCGCGCCGACGATGATGCCGCCAAAAATTATGCCAATTAATGCAAAATCACTCATCGTGTATTCTCCAGGTATCAGACCTCAATTTGAGCCAGCTTCTGCATGACAAAGTAACCACTGACAATTAATATGGCAGCCAGACCCAGGGCAATAAAACCGCAGACCCCGGCGTCTGGTTTGAAGAATTCCATCATATATTCCCGGTTGAGGAAGTAGAGCGCCAGGATGACAGCGACAGGCATCATGGCGAGCATTTTGCCGGAATACATCGTCTGGGTGGTGAGGACGCGGATTTCGCCTTTGATGCGGATTCTCTCCCGGATGGTGAAGCTGATCGTATCGAGGATTTCGGCCAGGTTGCCGCCGACTTCGCGCTGGACGTTGATGGCTGTGATCAGGAGATCCAGATCGGGGGAGGGGATGCGGCGAAGAAGGTTATCGAGCGCCCGTTCCATCGAGACGCCGAGTTGCATTTCCTGCACAACCCGGCGGAACTCATCGGAAATGGGGGAGGGTAATTCTTTGCTGACGGCTTCCATCGCCTGCATGGTGGAATACCCGGCACGCAGACCATTGACCATCAGGTTGAGCATATCAGGAAGCTGCGTATCGAATCGGATGAGGCGTTTGCCCTGTGCCCGGCGGATATAGAACCAGGGGAGGAAAGCGCCAACGATGATGCCGATGATGCCACCGATCATATCCCGTCCGCCGAGGAACCAGCCCACCACCCCGACCCCAAAGGCGGCGATGAAAATGGTGGCGATGAATTCTCCGGGTTTGAACTTCAGATCAGCACGGGCCAGCTGCTTGGAAATCTGATCACCAAAGGAGGAGCGGGCAACACGCCGATTAAGCCAGTCGGTGAGAAGGGCTTTTGGGGCTCCCAAATCCTCATCTTGAGTGGTGGTGTATTGGCCGATCCTTTCATCAACAATATTCCGGGAACTGGAGAGGGAGGTGACGATCCCTACAACCAGCACCACGAACGATATGACCCCTCCGACCCCGAGAATTAATGGATAGTTCATAAAATACCTGTCCTTTAGCGGCGGTTGGAGAGGAAAATGGAAGGCGGCAAGCGGACGCCGGCATCCTCAATTTTCTCAAGGAATTTGGGGCGCAAACCGGTAGCCCGCAGGCGGCCAATCACTTTCCCGTTTTCGTAACCCGCCTGTTCATAGGCGAAGATGTCGGTCATGGTGATGATTTCACCTTCCATTCCGCTGACTTCGGAGATGTAGGTTACCTTACGAGAACCATCCCGCATGCGCTCCTGATGAATGACGAGGTCAATGGCGGAGGAAACCTGTTCCCGGATGGCGCGCACGGGCAGTTCCATACCTGCCATGAGGGTCATTGTTTCCATACGAGAGAGCGTGTCGCGCGGGCTGTTGGAGTGGAGGGTGGTCATTGAGCCATCGTGACCGGTGTTCATAGCCTGGAGCATATCCAGGGCAGCTTCATCACGAATTTCGCCCACGATGATGCGGTCTGGGCGCATGCGGAGGGCGTTGACAACCAACTGGCGGATCGTGACTTCGCCCTTGCCTTCAATGTTCTCCGGGCGGGATTCAAGGGTCACGACGTGTTCCTGCCGTAGTTGAAGCTCGGCTGCATTTTCGATGGTGACGATGCGTTCATCGGAGGGGATGAAGCCGGAAAGCACGTTGAGGA
>CALESS010000226.1 GCA_937907495.1 uncultured Anaerolineaceae bacterium | reverse complement strand
CAGTATTCCGCTGGAGCCCGAGGTTCGAGCCGGAGGAGATGAAGGAACGCCCATCGTTGTTGATAACCCGCAATCCCCCGCCGCCCAGGCGTTTATTCATCTCGCTGAGAAAATAGCCGCCAGCTTGAGCGTGGCAGCCCTGAGCGGGAATAGTAGTGTCAAGATTAACCTGATTGGATAAATTAATGGAATTGCAAAACCTGGTTATTATCGGTGTGCGCTTTTCGAAAGTTGGAAAAATCTATCACTTTGACGGAAGTGATCTGAAAGATTTAAAAATGGGGGATCCGGTTATTGTGGAGACCAGCCGGGGCTTACAGTTAGGGTACATCGCCCAAATTACGACGGCGGACCCTGCCCATAAAGATAACAGCATCAAGCCAATTCAACGCAAAGCTACTCCGCGAGACTTGCTGCTGCGGCAAGGCTGGCAGCAGAAAGAAGAAGAATCGGTTTCTGTTTGTAAAGCCCGGGCCATTGAGATTCGATTGAGTGGAATTAAAATAATCTCAGCCGAATATAGCTTTGATGGCAGCCGTTTGACCTTTTTCTTCAGTACAGAAAATGATGATGGACGGGCTGATCTCAAATCGCTGCGCTCGGATATGCAAAAACAATACGCCCCGGCGCAGGTGGAGTTGAGACAAATTGGTCCGCGGGATGTTGCCAAGGTGCTGGGTGGCATGGGTGCATGCGGCCTGGAGACGCGTTGCTGCTCGCAATTTCTGACAGATTTTTCTTCGATATCCATCAAAATGGCCAAAGAGCAGAATATCAGCCTGACCCCGGCGGAGATTACCGGAATGTGCGGAAGGCTGCGCTGCTGTTTGAGCTATGAATTTGAAGCTTATACGGAGGCCCGGAAACGTTTGCCGCGGCGAAAAGCCCGCGTGAAGACGCCCCTGGGGGATGGCAAAGTGATTGACGTGGCTCCTTTACGGGAAGTCGTGTTTGTAGATATCCCGGAGGTGGGAATGCGAGAATTTCCCGCTGCCGAGATACAAATTATTGATTCATCAGAGCAGGGGAATCAGAAACCTCCCTGCCAGGATTGCCCCAAAAAACCGGAAGATTCTGGGGGGAATGGTGAATGATGGAACCGGAAAATTGGGAGGGTGAGAAGACCATCCTGGTGATGTTAGCCCACCCGGATGACCCCGACTTTTTTTGCGGCGCAACCCTCGCCCGCTGGATAAAAGCAGGGCACAAGGTTTTTTATTGCCTGTTTACCAGGGGAGATAAAGGCTCCAATGATCCCACCATCCCTCCGCAGCAATTAGCCGTAGTGCGGGAGCAGGAACAGCGAAATGCTGCGCAGATTATGGGGGTACGCGGAGTAGAGTTCCTCAACTATCGAGATGGGGAGCTGATGCCGTCTCTTGAAGCCCGTAAGGATGTGGTGCGGGTCATCCGGCGGGTACAACCGGATATCCTGATGACTTGTGACCCCACCCATTTTTTTGTGCGCGATACATACTTGAATCACCCGGATCATCGAACAGCCGGGCAAATAGTGTTGGATGGTTACTTCCCTGCCGCCGGGAATCCAATGTTTTTCCCGGAGCTATTGGTGGAAGGGCTCGCGCCCCATTCAGTAAAAGAAATTTGGATTTCCCTGGCCCAGCATCCGAATGTGAAATTGGATGTAACAGAGACCTGGGAGATAAAACTACAGGCCTTGCTAGAACACAAGAGCCAGATCGGTGATCCACAGGCTTTCCTGGAGCGGATGAAAACCCGCCGAGCAGTAGAAAGCAGCGACGAGCACCCCGTTTACGAAGAGTCATTTCAACGATTAACCTTTGGATAGAAAACCATGATTGATTATTTGCAGGAAGCCAGAGCCCATTTTCAATATTCCCAAGCAATGAGACGAGATTTCCATCGCCATCCGGAACTGGGGTTTCAAGAATTCCGAACAGCCGGAATTGTGTCAACCGAGTTAAAAAAATTGGGGATGGAGGTAAAGACAGGCTTAAGCGGAACTGGTGTAATGGGAATATTGGACGGTGGGCAGCGTGGGAAAACGCTTCTTTTAAGATTCGACATGGACGCCTTGCCAATCGAGGAACAAAACCAGACCGATTACACCTCGCAACGGGCAGGAGTGATGCATGCCTGCGGGCATGATGGTCACATGGCAATTGGACTGACAGCGGCCCGCATCCTCTCCGATCACCGGGAGGAGATCCCGGGACGGGTGGTTTTTGTATTCCAGCCGGCAGAGGAGGGTTTGGGTGGCGCTGCCAAGATGATTGCAGATGGTATTTTGGAGGCCGCCTCAGCCGATTATTGCCTGGGGTTGCATCTCTGGAACGAGAAACCCCTGGGGTGGGCTGCCATTGTCCCCGGGCCGTTCATGGCAGGGGCAGATTTATTTCGCATCACGCTGCATGGCAAGGGTGGGCATGGCGCGCTGCCAGAGGAGACGGTTGATCCCATCCTCACCGCGGCGCATGTAGTGACCGCGCTGCAAAGTATCGTAGCACGTAATATTTCTCCGCTGAAAACCGCGGTAGTGAGTGTAACTGCCTTGCGGGCGGGAGATGCTTTCAACGTGATCCCGCAGACGGCGGAACTTCGTGGAACCATCCGGACATTTGAAAAGGAAATACGCTCGGAGGTGCACCGGCGTTTTTCGGAAATTGTAAATCATGTCTCACGGGGAATGGGTTGTGAAGCCGAGGTAGAACTGTGGAAAATGACTCCAGCCCTGGTGAATCAACCGAATATTACTGCAATTGTGAAGGAAATTATCTCCACGAGCGGGAATGTACTAATTGAAGATGGATTGCAAACCATGGCTTCGGAAGATATGGCTGAATTCTTGATGAGGCTTCCGGGCTGCTTTTTCATGGTAGGCTCCGCCAATGCAGAAAAGGGGTTAAACTTTTCCCACCATCATCCACGGTTTGATTTTGATGAAGAAGCACTGGTGATGGGGGCAGGTTGGATTTGCTCTGCGGCGATTGGTTTATTAAGTAAACAACCCTCACCCTAGCAGGTTATGTTTGTCATGATTGACATTGTTGTTGGGGGTGATTATACTTAATTTTGTTGATTAATCAGATTAATAAGAGATATTTCTGAGGTCACTTGTCTCAGTCTT
>CALESS010000225.1 GCA_937907495.1 uncultured Anaerolineaceae bacterium | reverse complement strand
TGTGATCAAAATGGACATTGAAGGCGGCGAGGTGCTTGCCCTGCCCGGTGCAGCCCGCCTGCTGGCGGAAAAGCATCCGCTATTGCTGCTGGAATTGCACGGCCCGCAAGCCGCCGGGGTGGCCTGGCAGGTTTTGCAGGCCAGCGGTTATCGCCTGGTACGCCTGGGGGCAGAGGAACACGAAATCCACTCCGCCGAGGAGCTGGATTGGAAGGCCTACCTGCTCGGAGAAATTTCAACATCTGGCAGGGTTTGATAGCCACTCCCTGCTTTTCGAGAGGTTTTGATAGGTTCGCAGACATACCATGATCTGCGTAAGTCATTCATCCCTTTTGGAGCAATCTCTTGACCAGTAAACATCCTTTGCGTTTTGTTGTAGCTGCCCTGCTGCTGGGTTGGGCAGTGGATATCCTCTTTTGGAAAAGCCCGCTTGGGCTGAATTTCCCAATATGGACGGTTTTGCTGCTGGCTGGTGGAATCGGCCTGGTTTATAGCGAGGGCAAACGGCTGCATCCGGCGGGCTGGGTGCTGGCCGGTCTGGCCGCCCTGCTCTCCAGCGGGCCTTTGCTGCGGCTGGATGAATTAACCCGCTTCGTCAGCATCCTCTTAACCCTGCTGGCCTTATTGCTGCTGGTACTGACCGCCCGCAATGGCTTCTGGCTTTTTTACCGCCTGTGGGATTGGGTGCGCGGTGGTTTTGAGCTGATTCTGGCTGCACTCAGCCGGGCGCTGGGCTTGCTGCGCCTGCCGCCTCCCGCTGCCCTTGCTGCTGGAGAGGTGCTGCCCGCCGGTCCTTCTCCGCTGCGCCGGGCCTGGAGTGTTATCTGGCGGGTGCTGGTGGGTCTGCTCATTGCCTTGCCCATCCTGGCCATTCTCGGCAGCCTGCTCTCCAGCGCCGACCCGATCTTCGGTGAGAAATTGGAAGAATTCCTCAACCTGTTCAAGTTGGAAAAATTGCCGGAATACCTTTTCCGCGGTTTCTACATCCTGCTCTTCAGTTATCTGATCGGCGGTCTGCTGGCGCATACCGTCTGGCCGCAAAAAGAGAATGCCCGGCCCGGCCCGGATAAACCCTGGCTTAAGGGTTTCCTCGGCCCGATCGAAACGGGGGTCATCCTGGGGAGTGTGGATGTTATGTTCGCCCTTTTCGTGGCCGTGCAATTCCGCTACTTTTTTGCCGGACAGGCCAACATTAACGCCAGCGGCTTCACCTACTCGGAGTATGCGGTGCGCGGTTTTAACGAACTGGTGACGGTGGCTGTGCTCAGCCTGCTGCTCTACCAGGGCTTGAACCTGATCCGCCGCAGCCAGACAGACCGCCAACGGATCAGCTTCCGCGCCTTCTCCCTTTTATTGCTGGGCCTGGTACTGGTGATGCTCGTTTCCTCCTGGCAGCGCCTGGGTCTGTACGAGGCGGCTTACGGTTTCACCCGCTTGCGTACCTATACCCACCTTTTCATCCCCTGGCTGGGGGTCCTGCTGGTGGTCACCATCCTGTTGGAACTCCTCAACCAGCGCGGACGCTTTGCCCTGGCCTTATGGCTGGTTTCTGTGGGCTTTGGTCTGACCCTGATGCTGGTCAATGTGGATGGTTTCATCGTGCGGCAGAACACAGCCCGGGCTGCGGCGGGGGAAGGATTCGACTTCGACTATCTTTCGCAGCTTTCGCATGATGGCGTGCCTGCCATGTTTAAAGCTTTCCAGGACGGAAGCCAGCGCTCTGCCGTACACAACACCCTGGGAGCACAGCTTTCCTGCCGGGCTGCCCGGCTGGCAGATGCCGAAGCCCTGCCCTGGAAGGGATTTAACCTTCCAGAAATGCAGGCGCGGAACCTGTTGCTGGAAAGTGCCAATCAGAAATTGTGGAAGGATTTCCCCATAACCATCGGCAGTGACCGGATGGATTACCAGGTACTGTTGAATGGTGAGCTTACCTCCTGCTACTGGTGGGACGGAATGGATTAACTGCCGGCCCTGGCCGCGGGCCCACGCTCTCACTTCCGTTTGATGGTGAGCGGCGGGCGGCACGCTTTTTGGCCTCTTTCTTTCCCCGGACAAAACCAGGACTGTGGCACGTCCGCCTGGACGAGGGGCCGCAGGGGGAGGGAAGGGAGGAGATCCCCGGCTCTCTTACAGTTGTCGGATTGCAACCGCACCGGTTTCGGTGCGGTTGCCCGGATAATGGTAGAATCAATCCATGACCTTGCTTAAAATTTTGCTCGCCTCCACTTCACCCCGCCGCCGGGAGCTGATCGGTTGGGCCGGTTGGCCTCACCGCATCACTTCGGTCGAGGTGGATGAGACGCCCCGCCCGGCGGAAGACCCCGCCGAGTACGTTCTGCGCCTGGCACGCATCAAGGCCCTGGCAGCTGCCACCCGCGCGGAGCCGGGTGAAATTGTGCTGGCGGCGGATACCACGGTGGCAGATGGCGGGCAGATTTTGGGCAAACCCCGGGATGCGGCAGAAGCGGAAAGCATGCTGCGCCAGTTGCGCAACCGCACCCACCAGGTGCTGACCGC
>CALESS010000224.1 GCA_937907495.1 uncultured Anaerolineaceae bacterium | reverse complement strand
TGTCATTGGAAAACATCTTGATGTAATTCTTCAGCCCGTAAAACGCCACCGGCACCCCGATCGGGTTGGTGAGCTGTGCGCTCAGAATGAAGGAGCGTATGAGGGGGACAAAAACAAAGGTGATGAAAATCGCCAGGGAAGGCGCCAGAAACAACAAGGCGATGAAGAAGGTTTTGACCTGCCGCTTTTGATAGCCGGAAAGGTTCCAGCGGTTTTTGGGAGGATCGGGAAGGAGGGTGTTGAATACCTGGGGTGGGTTGGTCACGGCACCTGCCTTGAATCAATGAGATATGAGGTTGGGTGTGAAGGGGTTTCTACCGTAATAAGAAGACTGGCCAATAATTTGTGACAGTATCAACATCCTTCATTATACAAATTAACGGTAATCTTGCAACCGTTTTTGGCCGAGTCATGAAAAATTCGTTATATTCATCCTTATTCTTCCGCCCCCGGGCAGGTGAAAATCCGGATAGCCGTGGTTGCTGGTATGGCATGGAATGCCCCACGCGTGGGAAGGCTGCCGCTTGCGGGCGGGGGATGGGCGCTAGAACTCCTTCAGCAGCACGCTCTCCGGTCCGTGGTTGACCTCCCAGGGATAGACGATGTGAGCATCGGTCACCTCGGCGTAGTAATCCGGCCGCACGTTGCCGAACAGACTGCGGCAGGGAATTACAACCGGGTTCTGGCAAACCAAACCGGGTAATATGCCCATCCTTTGCCGGGGCTGCTCATCCTTCATGGAAGTATAATTACAAAATGATTGACGATCTTAATGAAGCCCGCAATCAGGTGGGATTGACGCTGGAGCCTTCCAGAGATTCCAATATTTCCATCAATAGTGCTGCCCGGGCGCTCACGCAGGCGCGCGCCGGCGGTGAAACCGAAGCCATCTGCTTGGCGCTCATCCGCCTGGCACATTTGCATTTTCGCCAGGGGCGTTATTCGAAAACATGCACCCTGGTGGAAGAAGTCTTGCACATTGCCCCGGCGGAATCGCTCGCCCGCTGTGACGGCCTGCGCATTTTAGGCAACTGTGCGGCCGAGCGCGGCGACCCATTGACCGCTGAATCTTATTACCACCAGGCCATAGACCTGGCCCGCCAGCTCGATTACCCCTATGCGCTCTACAAATGCCTTCACAGCCTGGCAACCAACATCTACTGGCCGCGTGGCCAGTTTGAATTAGCCCTCTCTGCTGGAAAAGAAGCCCTGGCCCAGGCGCAACTTCTCCACCTGGGTGAAGAACGATGGTTTCCCCTTTCGGACCTGGCCTGGGTGTACTGGTCCACCGGTCAGCGCGAATTGGCCGCGCAGATGGGCGACCAAATGGCCGCTGTGGTTACACCGGGTTCGCTGGGGGCAGGGTTTTTAGATTGCCTGCGTGCCGGGTTGGTACAGCCAGGCGCTGGCTACCTGGAAACCGTCCTGCCGCTTTATGAGCGGGCACGCTCCATCGCGGAAACCAGTGGAGACCCCGGTTTGATGATGGAGGTGCGCATTGGCCTGTGCCGTGCCTACCGCACCCTGCGCGACCTGCCGGCTGCCCGCCTGTGGGCCGAAGACGCCATCGCCACCGGCGTTCGCCTGGGTTACCGTCAATTTCAGGGGTTGGCCTTCATTGAACAGGGCCGCACGGAAATAGAAATTGGTGATCCCAGGCGGGCCGAAGCCGCCCTGCGGGCCGCCCTTGAAATCGCCATTCCACTCGGCTCCCGCTTTGATCAGGCGCGGGCCACACTCTACCTGGCGGTGGTGCAAGCTGCCCAGGGCGAGCCCGAAGCTCTCGTCACCTGGCAGCTTGCGGCCAGCCTGATTTTTGACAATGGTTACAATTTTCTTATCGAACAGGAGCGCGCCCTCATCCTGCCCTGGGTTGCAAAAACGCTGAATGCACCCCAATCTCCACTTTTTGCGGTTGGGGTGGCTTTTTTTGACCGCCTGGTTCAATTGCCCCCTGCGCCCCTGCAGGTAAAAACCTTCGGTCAGCTTGGCTTGCAAATCGGGCCACATTTCATCTCAAAAGAAAGCCTCCGCCAGCGCCGGGCTGGGGAACTTTTGGCCCTGCTGCTATCCAGCCCCGGTCATTCCCTGGCTGCTGAGGCAGTGATGGAAGCCATGTGCTCTGAAAAAGACCCATTGGCCGCCCTGGATTTTTACCACCACGCCATTTCGGCCCTGCGCCACCTGCTCGAGCCCGATCTCCCGGACCGGCGCTTCCCCTGCCGATACCTGGAAGTAACCGAGGGGCGGGTTACCTTGCTGGTTCCCCCCGGCTCGTCCATTGACTTTCTTGAATTTGAGCAAGCTTTCCTCAAAAAAGACTGGCAGCGGGCCATTGCCCTTTATAAGGGCGAATATTTACCCATGTTCTGTTACGCTGAATGGACGATTGCCCTGCGCGAGCATTACGCCGACTTGTTCGAGCAGACCCTGCTGGCAGCCGCCCAGGGCGCCCTGCAAGCCGCTGCCCCGACCATCACCCTGGAGATGGCCCGCCGGGTATTGCTGCATAACCCCTGGCAAGAGCAGGCGGTGGAGCTGGGAATGCGCGCCGCGCTCCTCTTGGATGACCGCACCACTGCCCTCAATCTCTATCGCCGGCTGGAAAAGAAGCTCGCCACCGACCTGGGCATCGCCCCACAAAAAGAACTCCAACAATTGTTTTTGAGAATAAAAAACTTGTAGGGTTCGCTTGTGAACCCGCGCCATCGTTTCGCCCACCGTCTGCCTCTGCCCGGGGGATTGGTGACCGTAATGGCGGGCGGCGTCAATTTCACCACGCAGACACAGAGGCGCAGAGAAACCCGTAAAGACGATACAAGAGCGGTTGGTGTGTTTCCTCGCGGAGGCGCGGCAGGGGCAAGGGTGGGTTTTGGCAATGATCTGGCAATGCCTTCTGCTATCTTAAAGGTAGCGGAGGCCCTTTGCGATCCATTCAATCTTTTCTTGTTCGCTTTTATGTAGACACCGAATCACCCCGGCGAGTATGCGGGGAAATTCGCTCCATCAATAGCCAGAAAACTTATCCCTTTAAGGGCCTTGACCACCTGATGGAATTGCTCCAGCAATTATCCTATCCCGCCGGGGAGGGTGATTCAAATCATTTCGGCCCATCCACATCCCATATGGAGTAATAAAAATGAAACCAAAGATCGTTTCCCTCATGCTTGCAGTCATGTTCCTTCTCACCACCGGCCTGACCGCCGCCCATGCCGACCCATTCCTGCCGGGTGGCTGGGTGAAAGCTTCCAACCCGGTTCTCGCTCCCGGCACTGCCGGCAGTTGGGATGACCAGTGGGTCTACGCCCCCAGCCTGCTATTGGATGGCAGCACTTACAAGATGTGGTACGTCTCTTATAGTGCCGCCAGTTCCGCCCGCAAAATCGGCTACGCCACCTCACCCGATGGCACCACCTGGACGACCCGTGGCACCTTCACCATGGCCAGCAGCCAG
>CALESS010000223.1 GCA_937907495.1 uncultured Anaerolineaceae bacterium | reverse complement strand
AAAGGTGATGCCAAAATCACAAATATCACGGATATAAAGGGCCCGCACCACGCCGGTATGGCTCTGGATCCAGGCGGGTTCGAGTGTTTCAATTTCATTTTCCAGGAGGATGGATTGCGGCAGAATGTATCCGGAGGAGGAGGTGGGATCCACAAAGCAGGGTCGTTTGCCGGCGAATTGGGAAAGGGCGGTGCTGGCATCGGCTGTGATCCGATCGGCGATCGGGTCATAGTACAATGAAAATCCGCTGCTTACATTGACCAGGAATTGTGAACCGTAATAGTAAGCGCCAAAATGGTTGGCAAGCAGGCCGACCTGGGCAAAACCACGTTGGTGAGCCCAGAGATAGGTAATGGGGGGCAGCCAGGCGGCATGAATCTTTCCGGCTTCCATCTGATTTAACAGGTCGGTGTAATTATCCAGCACCAGGCTCTGGAAGGAATAACCGGTTGAGTCCGAGAGCGAATCGGCAAGTTCCTGGCTGCGAGCGATGACCAGGCTATCGAGCGTTTCCGAGACCACCCCCAGGGTGAGCGGATTTCCGGGGCTGCCGATGGGCAAGGGGGTGGGCGTTGGCGAAGGTTCCACCGTTTCGGTGGGCGTAGGTGTGCTGGTGGGCTGGGGTGTGGCAGAGCCACAGGCAGTGGCGGAGAGAACCAGCACCAACACGAGAAGGGTGTTGAGGAAAATGTTACGCCTGCTTGCCATCATTGCTCTTTATAATCTCTCCGTCCAGGAAGGATGGTTGTACTTGGTTTGCAAGAGGTGCTGGGCAAGTTCCTCTTCCTCACTGGTGAGGCTGGAAGGTTCCAAGATGACCGCGAAAACCTGGCTGAAAGCCTGTTCAAATGCCTCGGCGGTTTCATCCCAGGTGAAAACCTTTTGAGTGATGGTTTCGAGGGTGGCAGCGCGGTGGAGGAGCCGTTGAGCAGCGATTTGGCGGGCTGAATCATCCGCATAAACCAGGGCCTGGGTGATGCGGGTTAAATCCCCCGTGAGGGGCAGCGCACCATGCTGCAAGAGGGCATCTTTCCGGCGGGCCTGGGCAGAGCCGATTAATTTCCTGCCATGGGCAGTAATTTCGTAATTGGAAGGGACTTCAAAGCAAACCGGCCCTTTGGGTTGAACCCCTTCTGGCAGGGGATACTGTTCACTGGCAGAGGTTTGTACGCCAAGCAAATTCAATGCGTGTTGCAGGGCACGGGAAAGGCGCGAATAGGATTCCAGAAGGGTACCAGAGAAGGCAGGCTCGCTTAATAAGCCGCAGATTGAATAGGTCAACTCATCCACATGTAAAATGGCCCGTCCACCGGTGGGCCGGCGGACAATTCCCCAGCCCTTCTCCTGGATGGCATCCCGATTGACAGCTGAAAAAGGTTGGGAGAAACCGAGTGAGAGACAGGCCGGCTGCCAGGAATACAAATGCAGAACGGGAGGACTGGAGCGGCGCAGGCAGCTTTCCAACAAACTTTCATCCACGGACATGTTCCATGGGCCGGAAGCAGGTGGAGTGCGGATAATGCGCCAGGAGGAAGAGGTGACCATTGGAGGATATTATACCTTGTTCTGGGTAGACCTTTATGACAACGGATTGCGGGCTGTATAAGATTAAAAAATATTTCATTGGAATTCGGGTGCAATTTTGGTAAACTGAAGCTGGATGAAAAATAATTGCGAATCTGTTTGTGTTAAGAGATTTAATCATCTCAATAAAT
>CALESS010000222.1 GCA_937907495.1 uncultured Anaerolineaceae bacterium | reverse complement strand
AAACAGAATAGCCAACCAAACTTCTGATCACCATGGAATTCCGAGGGGGTGAGAGCCTGCAAGGTAAGGAAAGCGATACCCGGACGGGGGAGGGACGCGCCAGGATAGATACGATTCCTTATTGTTTTGAAGGTTGCAATTTAAAAAACTCGATGAGGTGTCCAATCTTCCCGCTTGACCCAAACCGCAGAAACGTTCATAATGGTCAGGTGGGTGAGTGAAATAAACCAAGTTTGGAGACGTATTGAATGTTTGATGTCCCTGGAAAAATTCTATTATTAGGCTCTGGTGAAACCAGCCATGCAGGCGGCCAGGCATATGATGCTCTACTGGCAGGGCAAGCACCACCACTCCATATCCGTATCCTGGAGACCCCGGCAGGTTTTGAACTGAACTCAGAGCGTGTGGCCGGGCGGGTGGGTGATTTTCTACAATCGCGATTGCAAAACTTCCAACCGGAAATTCGCTTGATCCGGGCGCGGCGCAAAGGGGGTGAATTCAGTACGTATTCTTTCCAGTTGAGCGAGGAACTAGCCGAGGCGGATTTGATTTTCCTGGGGCCGGGCAGCCCGAGCTATGCCATCCGTCAACTGGAGGGGAGCCGGGTTTGGGACACGGTGAAGGCAGTATTCTTAATGGGTGCCCACATTGCCCTTTCCAGCGCAGCCACCATTGCCTTTGGCAAGTTTGCCTTACCGGTTTACGAGATTTATAAGGTGGGCGAGGATCCTTTTTGGAACCAGGGGTTGAATTTCCTCGCACTGTTTGGGCTGCATGTTAGCTTTATCCCGCATTGGAACAACAATGACGGCGGCAGCGAATTGGATACCAGCCGCTGTTTTATTGGCCGGGCGCGCTTTGACCCGCTGATGGAGAATATCCCCGCCGGGCATCCTCTCATTGGCCTGGATGAGCAAACCGGTTTAATTGTGGATATCCATCAGCGGACAGCCCAATGCGTGGGAAAAGGACAAATTCACCTTCTTCTGGATGGAAAGTTGATCGATTTTGAGACGGGAGCTGAATTTCCCCTGGATCTCCTGGGCGGCATCCATGAGCCGGAAACCGATGCCCTTCTGGAAGATATCCTGACGATGGCAGAGAGAATTCGCTCCAAGTCGGAAGTGGATATTCCACTGCAAATTCGCGAAATGGTGGAGCAACGCGAGGCTGCCCGCAAGGCAAAGAATTGGGCTGCCTCAGACCAGTTGCGGGATCAGTTGGCCGCGTTGGGTTGGCAGGTGACCGATACTGCGGATGGCCCAAAAGTTGAGCTGATCCGTTGAGGATGTGTTAAAATCATTCAGATGGATGTTCGTACTGTATTTATGGGTTCTCCTGAATTTGCGTTGCCGTCCCTTACCGCCCTGGCAGCGCATTTTCATGTCGTGGGTGTCGTCACTCAGCCAGACCGTCCGGCAGGGCGCGGGCGCACGTTGACCGCCCCACCCGTAAAAAAACTGGCGCAGGAGTTGGACTTGCCTGTCATCCAACCCGTGCGTTTACGATCTGCAGAGGCATTTGAGCAGTTAGCCGGTTGGCAGCCGGAATTAATTGTGGTGGCTGCCTATGGACAGATTTTACGCCAGGTGGTGTTGGATTTACCCTCCTTTGGCTGTATAAATGTGCATGCCTCATTATTGCCTCGCTGGCGGGGGGCTTCCCCAATCCAGGCGGCGATTTTGGCCGGAGATACAAAATCTGGAATCACGATCATGAAAATGGATGCGGGGATAGACACCGGGGATATTCTTGCCCAGCAAAGCCTGGATATCTTAGAAACCGATACCGCCCAGACATTAGAATCTCGCCTGGCAGCGTTGGGCGGAGCCTTGCTGATGGAGACCCTTCCAGGATACATCCAGGGCAGAATCCAACCCCTTCCGCAGCCTGAGGATGGCGCAACCTATGCCCCGATGCGAAAAAAAGAAGAGGGCGAATTGGACTGGAGTGAACCAGCCAAGGTGCTGGAGCGCAAGGTGCGGGCATTTCAACCCTGGCCCGGGACATTTCTAAATTGGGAGGGGGGCGACTTGAAAGTCCAGGCAGCCCGGGTTCGGCCTTTTGATGAACCGGTTGCCCCCGGCCTTCGCAGTGAGCGGGAAAAATTCCCCGTGGTTGCGGCAAGGGATGGCTGGCTGGTTCTGGAAGAGGTTCAACCTGCCGGAAAGAAAAACATGCCGGGCAATGTGTTTTTGAACGGCGCTCCATCCTGGAGACAGGTCTAGATAAAGGGAATGCCATGAGATTTCTGTGCTTTGGGGCTGGAGCAATTGGAACCTATATCGGAGGCAGCCTGTTACTGCAGGGGGACTCTGTCCTCTTTCTGGAACGTCCTGAGGTGGCGGATGTTATCCGCCGCAATGGGTTAACTTTAGATCTGTCGGAGGGCAAAAAAAGAATTGCTGAGGCGCAGGCGGTTGGTACACTGCGAGAAGCCATGGAGTCCGGGCCGTTCGAGGCGGCGATTTTTGCCATCAAGTCCTTTGATACCGCTCAGGCAGTGGAGGAAATGCTCCCTTTTCGGAAGGACTTACCTCCGTTGATTTGTTTTCAAAATGGGGTGGAGAATGAAGAGGTACTGGCGGGCGCGTTCGGTTGGGAGAATGTGATTCCTGCAACCGTCACAAGTGCGGTGGGGAAAACCGGCCCCGGAGAGATCGTCCTGGAGCGAATGCGGGGAATCGGCTTATCTGCGCGGCACACACTTTCTCAGCCGCTGTTTGCCTCCTTCCAGCGGGCAGGGTTGAATCCGCAACTATATCAAAAGCCTGAAGCGATGAAGTGGTCAAAAATGTTGACCAACCTGCTGGCAAATGCCAGCTCTGCCATTTTGGATATGACCCCTCTAGAGATTTATTCCGACCCCGCGCTTTACCAGTTGGAAGTGAAGATGTTGAAAGAAGCCTTGAAAGTGATGCGGGCACAGAAGATCGAGGTGGTGGCCCTGCCCGGCACCCCGGTGGATTGGCTGGTGCGGTTGGTGGAGATCCTGCCCCGCCGGGTGAGCCAGGTTTTGCTGCGGAAAGCCCTGGGCGGTGGAAGGGGTGGAAAGATGCCATCTTTCCACATTGACCTGTATGCCGGGCGGAAGAAAAGTGAGGTGGAGTTTCTCAATGGGGCGGTTGTCCGGGCGGGGGAGCGGCTGGGCATTCCCACCCCTGTCAACCGGGTCTTCACCCAAACGTTGTTGGCCCTGGCGCAGGGGGAAATCCCCCTTGAAGATTTCAACCATAAACCTCGAAAATTAATCTCCCTCGTCGCTGCAGAAGAAAGGAAGCATTCATGAACGTTCCCTACTGGGTACAAGATGCCATCTTCTATCAAATATTCCCGGACCGCTTTGCAAACGGAGATGCGAGAAATGATCCGATCAATGTCAAGCCGTGGGGATCACCGCCCACGGTGGAAGGCTACCAGGGAGGTGATCTGAGGGGTATTATTGATAACTTTGATTACCTGCTGGACCTGGGGATCAATGCACTCTATCTTAACCCGATCTTCCGGGCTTCTTCAACGCATCGGTACAATACTGCTGATTATTTCCAAATTGATCCGTTCCTGGGGAGCCTGCGGGATTTTCAAAGGCTGATTGAAGTAGCTCATGGAAATGGAGTGCGGGTGGTGTTGGATGGAGTCTTCAACCATTGCGGACGCGGATTTTTTGCCTTCACGGATTTGCTTGAATTCCAGGAAGAATCGCCTTATCGGGATTGGTTTACGGTCAACAGGTTCCCGTTGGATGCGTATAGCCAGGGTGAGGCGGAGGATTACGCGGCCTGGTGGGGCTACAAAGC
>CALESS010000221.1 GCA_937907495.1 uncultured Anaerolineaceae bacterium | reverse complement strand
CAGTTGGCGCTCCTCCAGGGTGACCATTGCCCCGGAAGCCAGCTTGCCAGATTCATATAACTGATTGCTGAAGCGTTCATCCACCGTCTCCAACACGATGCGGGAGAACAGGACGGTTGCCCCCAGGGCAATAATGATTGTCAGAATCAGAAACGGCAGGGTGATTTTTACCCGAATCGGCCAACGAATTCGTTCAGTGGTGGTTGGGAACGAATCCTCAGCGAATGATATATTGAAAAGATTAAATTTCTTCATTCGATCCAACCTGTTTTCTACGGGATGATTGCGTTTTTACTGCTATTCCAAAGTGCCACATGGAGCAAAAAAGCGGAGAAATGCGAATTCATTTTTAAATTTTCCCCGGCTGAACTGGTGCATTCCCGCTCACCCTGGTGCCCGCCCGGGATGAAAACTTCCTTCACTGAAGAGTCCTTTGACCCCCTTGAGGTATTCAGGTATATAAAAAAACCTGGCAGAATGAATTCTTGTCAAGTTTAAAACAATTTGTTAATTATATCTCTTTTGTCTGAATTTAATACAGCGAGTTTGTAAATAAAAACGTCCAAAGAGCTTTTTTCTCCTTGGACGTAAATCTCTGGATGTGGAAGGTTGAGCGCCCCTCCTGTAAACACCAGGCGGCATCCCTTCCATTTTACCTCAGGCCGGTTTTACACCCGCCAGCTTACGGACTTTCACCATCCCGGCCTTGCCACCAATCCCTCACCACCAGGGCTGCAGCTTGCAAAACGTTGATCCGCTGGCCGCGCAGGCCAATTTCCAGCTCGCGCTTGTCGCAAACGGTGGAGAGATTGGCGTTATCCACTTTGTGTTTCAACTCGTTGAGGGCGGCTGTCTGGGCTTCCGGGTCGCTGACCGTTTGCACAATATGGTCAATTTCTCCCATCAGCCGGGTGGCTGTGGCAATCCGGCGGTCGGTGGCTTCTGCCTGGTCTGCCTCAATCACCCCAAACTGGCCTTTGATCAGGTTCATCCGGCGGCCCGCTTCATAAGTTGCCGCCACGATCTGATCCCGGTTCATCCACTTGGTTTCATAGTTCAGCACATATTTCCAACTCGGCGCCAGCAGCAACTGACGATGTTCTTCCAGGGTGCGGGCAAAAAAGCGGTAACCATGTTTCTCCGGCTCCTCAAACACCTGCGATCCGGGGTCCATAAAGGGCGCCAGCGGAGATATGAACGGGATCACCCGGTTATCCCCATTGTGGGAATAGCGTTCCAACATCTGGCGGGAATATTCAACCGTACCCATCACGGATTCGTAGGTCTGTTCCTTCAGCCCGGTCATGAAGAACAAATCCAATCGTTTGGCGCCGGCTTCAAGGGCGTAATCAATGGTGTTCTCAATTTCCTGGTTGGAGTAGGGCCGGCCAAAGGCCTTCCGCCCCCGCTCATCATGCGATTCCATCGAAACTTCCACCGTGAAGTCGGGCAACGCCCGCCCCACCTTGTCAAAAAAGGCTCGGTCTGCGGCGGCAAACAGCTCAATGAACACCGGTTTCTTATAGCCGGAAACGGCGTTCAGAAAGCGATCTGCATAATCCGGGCCGCCCTGGCGGATATCCCCCAGGATGAACACTGGTCCGCGGCTATACTCACCGATCCGGCGAATATCCTGCGCCAGCTTTTCCGGCGAACGGTAGGCTGGTTTTTGCCGGTTATGAATGCCGCGGAAGGCACATGAGGAGCCGCCACAGGTGATGCAGTTATACCGGCAGCCGCGCACCGAAAGGGCGGCCGTAATCGGGTAGTTCATCCAATTGCGAAAGGGCTTCACGGAAGCCAAATCTCGGTAGCGCAGCACCGCCTTCAAAACGCCGGTGTAATCCAGCAACAGGTCGTCAATATTATCCGGGCTGTAAGTCAGTGGGTTGACCACCGTCTGACCCTCTCCGTCCTTCCAGACCAGGTTGGGGATGCCAGCCAGGGCCTTGTATTCCGGGCTGTTTACCTGCGGGTGGAAGGCTCCGCCCTTATGCAGATACTGCATCAAGGCCAGCAGCGGCCCCTCGGTTGAATCACCCCGGATGATGAAATCCACACAATCATATTGGATCAATTCCTTGTGGAAATAGCTGGAAGAGAAACCGCCAAACAAAACAGCCCGCTTGGGGTGCAGCCGCTTGACAATCCGCGCCACCTCCACCGATCCGTGGGCATGCGGCAGCCAGTGCAGGTCAATGCCAAACACCAGGGAATCCAATTTGCTGAGGTAGTTTTCCACATCAAAACGAGGGTCATCCAACATACGCACGGCCAGGTTGATGATGCGCGTGCGCAGACCGTTCCGTTCCAGGTATTCCGCCATGGTGGTGAACCCGATCGGGTACATCTCAAAAACCGGGGTGGAAGGAACCAGGTCCGAGACCGGACCATACAGAATGGATTTTTTGCGAAAATCATACACGCTCGGGGCGTGCAGCAGGATTAAATCAGGGGTTGTCATGAGGCTTCGATTCGCTCCAAATTTCCTTACCAATAAAGTGAGATATCCAACAATCAAAAAGTATAACATAAGGCTTTGGAAATCATTTGCTTTTTGTATAAAAAATCATCAATATTAAGAAATTTGTAATGCGGCCAAGCCAATCTTGGTGGGTGAGATTGCAAACCCGGGCAGCAAGAGCAAGGTGAGAGCATCCGCGTGGGTAGCAGCCGGTGATTGAGCCTGTCTGTGATAGAATCTACCAATCTTTCTGCAGGAGCAGCTCTTGAAATCTGACAAAACCAAATGGCTCGTGATGGCGGGTGTCTCCATCGGCACGTTTATGGCCGTGGTGGATGGAACCATCGTCAACATCGCCTTGCCCACCATCGAAAGAGATTTCCAGGCACCCTTTTCCACCGTCCAATGGGTGGTGCTGGCCTACATGCTCACCCTGGTCACGCTGCTGCTGACCATCGGCCGCCTGGGGGATATGTTCGGCAAGAAGCGCCTCTATATTGCAGGGTATGCCATCTTCACCCTCGGATCGTTCCTGTGCGGAATTTCGCCGACCATCGGCCTGCTGATCGCTGCGCGGGTCATCCAGGCGCTGGGTTCGGTGATGTTGATGGCGCTCGGGGTGGCCATCATCACCGAGGCTTTCCCCGCCTCCGAACGCGGCAAAGCCCTCGGGATTTCCGGCCTGATTGTCTCCATCGGCGGAATCTCTGGCCCCAGCCTGGGTGGTTTTTTGCTTTCCATTTCCAGTTGGCATCTCATCTTCTTTGTCAATCTGCCCATCGGTCTGATTGGCATCCTGCTCGGGCTGCGTTATATCCCTGCCCACCAGCCTCCCGGCGGTCAGCGTTTTGACCTGCCCGGAGCCTTCACCCTGTTTGCCAGCCTCTTCAGCCTGCTGATCGGTCTCACGTACGCCCAGAACAAAGGCTTCCTTCAACCTGCCACCCTGGCGCTCTTTGCCAGCTTCCTCGTCTTCCTGGTGATCTTCCTGTTCATCGAACGCCGTTCCCCCCACCCGATGATTGACCTCAGCATGTTCCAAAACAAGCTGTTCAGCGTCAACCTGGTTACCGGGTTTATCACCTTCATCAGCAGTGCCGGCCTGGTCTTGCTGATGCCGTTTTACCTGCAAAATGTGCTCAAGTTCAGCCCCGGGCTTTCCGGCCTGCTTCTGACCACGGTCCCGCTCTCCATGGGCATCGTTGCGCCGATCTCCGGCTCGCTTTCCGACCGCTTTGGCAGCCGCCCGTTGACTGTGGCCGGGCTGGCTGTGCTGGTGCTGGCCTACCTGTGGGCGACCGGCCTTTCAGAAACCACCTCCGTCCTCGGCTACATTCTGCACTTCATCCCCATTGGGGTGGGCATGGGCTTATTTCAATCGCCCAACAATTCGGCCATCATGGGGGCTGCCCCGCGGGAACGCTTGGGCATCGCCAGCGGATTGCTCAGCATCACCCGCACCCTGGGCCAGACCAGCGGCATTGCCATCCTGGGTGCCCTCTGGGCCAGCCAGGTCAGCCGGCTCAGCGGCCTGCCCGCCGGTGAAGCCACCAACGCACCCGGGGGATTCCAGCTGACCGCCCTGCATTTCACGCTTTATATCGTCATTGTCATGATT
>CALESS010000220.1 GCA_937907495.1 uncultured Anaerolineaceae bacterium | reverse complement strand
ACGGAAAAGAACAACATCCAGATTATTGAGCGCTCCGTCCCCGAACTCACGTTTATGAACAAGCCCATCCTCGAGCTGGAGGCGGGCGAACTGCGGCCGCTGGCGCGCACGCTGGGTCTTTCGCTCAACCTGGAAGAGCCGGATAACCTCTCGCAGGTTTTGCAGTTACTGGAACTGACGCCCGATCACGCGCCGCGCCTGGTGAAGGCTTTACAGGGCGGGATTCAACATTCCGTTTTGAACGCCAAAAAGCATGACGAAGAATCCCTGATTATTGCCAACGCCGGCGCCTTTGGCGCAGTGACGATTGCCACCAACATGGCCGGCCGCGGGGTGGATATCCGCCTGGGTGGAGAACTGCCCGATGAGGTGCTGCAAGATGCCATTCGGGTTCTGGTCAAAGCCGGCGTGCCCGACCCCTACGACCTGACGAACGAACAACGGCGCCAGGCGCTGCTGAAACTTACCCCGGAAGATTATGGCGTTTATGAAGAATCCGTGCGCGCTTTCATCCAATACCAGGAGGATATGGTGGCGGTGCGTGCCCTCGGCGGGCTGCATGTCATCGGCTCGGAGCGGCATGAAGCCCGCCGGATTGACAACCAGTTGCGCGGCCGCGCCGGCCGCCAGGGTGACCCCGGCTCCAGCCGCTTCTTCCTTTCGATGGAAGATGAGCTGATGCGCCTGTTCGGCGGGGCCCAGGGCGAAAACCTGATGCGCCGCCTGAACATTGATGAAATGGTGCCGATCGAGAGCGGCGTGCTCGGCCGCCTGGTGGAACAATCCCAGATGCGGGTGGAAGGCTCCAATTTTGATGTGCGCAAGCACCTGTTGGAGTATGATGACGTGCTCAACAGCCAGCGTAAGCGCATTTACGCCCAGCGCGACCTGGTTTTCACCAAGGACGACCTCTCGGAAGATGTGCTGGAAATGTTGGAGCTGGAATTACGGGAACGAGTCCCTCAGAACCTGCAGGACGAGGAAGGCCCCTGGAAGTTGCTCGCCTTCCTGGAGCAAATTCAACCCTCAATTGATTTCGAGGGCGGCTATTGCCCATCCTTCACCCTGGCCTTGCTGCTGGAGGATATCCGCCAGCGCACCAAACAGGGCGGTCAGCCCCTGACAGCCCTGCAAGACGCCCTGTTGAGCCTGGCCGCGGATGCCTTTGACGCCGAACGCGAGCATGTGGAGCGCAGCAGCCGCAGTATGTTGGAACGGACCACGGAAAGCCTGGAAGCCCAGGTTTCCGAACGCCTGGAAGCCCTGGATTCCTTCTTCAGCGCCCTGCGCGATGCGCAGGATGATGAGGAAGAAAACCTGCCCCTGCGCCGCCCCCAGGAAGTGCTGGATGAACTTACCAGCGCCCTGCGCCTGCCCGTGCGCCTGAACAACGAGCAGATGCGCCGGTTGGCAGATGCCGACCCGGATTTGGAAGAGGCACTGGCCCGCCAGGTGGAACAAATGCTGAAAGCACTTGCCATCAACCGCAGCCTGGGGGCGCTGGAGCGCCGCCTGGAAGAGCCGCTGAACCTGAAACCCTCCGCCCTGCAAGACCTTAGCTGGGACGAGGCTGCCGGACAATTGCTGCGCTCGGTGGAAGAAATCTACGACAACCGCCGCAGCCGCCTGTTGAGCCGCAGCGGGCAGATCAGCACCGAGTTGGAGAGCGCAGTCAACCGCATGGGGGATGATGCCCTCACCCCGCACAACCAAATCCAATTGCTCAGCCTGATTGCGCGCGGCCAGCGGGTGGATTTTGATTCCCGCACCCACCGCCGCAGTTCCACCGCCTTTACCCGCCTGAATTTCATCTATTATGCCGCCCGCCTGCTGGAAAACACGCCTGCCGCCGAAGTCTCTGAAGATGTGCTGGATCACATGCTGCTGGCCCAATCCACCCTGCAGACAGTCTGGGGGCTGGCCGACTGGAACAACCGGGCGATGGCTGGAATGACCCTCACCGATCTGGAAGACCGGGTGCGCCTGCCCATGCAGGAGCAAATCGGTGAAGAGCGCTTTGCCGAAATTGCCGACCTGCCGCTGAATGAAATCAGCCCCGCTGACCGCGATCAACTGGCCCCCGTGCTGGGCAAGCGCTTGCAGACCGAAGTTTACCGCCACATTTTGTTGGAAGTCATTTCCGAACAGTGGGTGGAGTACCTGACCAAGGTGGAGGCTCTGCGCGTCTCGATTGGCCTGGAAGCCTACGCTCAGCGCGATCCGCTGGTGATGTACAAAGGCCAGGCCTCCGAGCTGTTCAAAGCTTTATTGACGGACATCCGCATGGGTGTGGTGAACCGTATGTTCAATGCTCGCCCCCGGCGCTTCAACGCCCCCAGCACGGAGCCCCAGCCCGCCGCCGCGGAAGCGGATGGGCCGGCTGTCAGCCGGAGCGCTGGCAACCCCGCGGCTGCCGAGCCGGAGCGCAAGAAGAAGCGTCGCCGCCATTAGCAATTTTCAGGCCGGGGCGGAGCATTTGAAACGCTTCACTCGCACCCGCGGCGGTCGCTCTCCGGCTTACTGACACCAGATAACCAGTGACTGAATTCCATTTCGTAGAGGCGGCACCTATGCCGCCTCTACGTATACTTTGTGCCGCCGGTATGCCTTAGCGCACCACCACCGGCAGGTAGATCCAGCTTAGACCATACTCAAAAGCTCCCATGTCGTAAGCGCTTCCGTAGGGACGGGCAAAGTTGTCCAGGTCCGGCGTCAGACCGGTTGCGCAGGCGTTGACTGCCGGGCTGGTAACCCGCAAGTGATAATTTTCGCCCGCGCCGGCGGCCACAAATTGCGGATTGAGGTTTAGCCCGGCCAGGCCGCCATCATCAATATTGCAGCTCGCGCTCAGCGGGGCGATGGAAAAGCCCATCACACTATTTCCCCAGGCAATGGTATTTTTCACCTCATTGGCAACCCCGGAGAAACCAGAACCGCCGATATTATCCGCCAGGGTGGTCTGGTTGACGGTGAACTGGCCTCCTGAAGTGCGAATCCCCGCTCCCAGGGCAATGCTGACCGTGTTATGGTGGATCAAGGTATTGGCGACCTGCCCGACGGAGGCCGCTCCTTCCTGGTAGATTGCGCCGCCCCGGGCTGCCCCGTTATGATTAAAGTGAAGGTGATTCACATCCAGCAGGCTGTCACTGGAGAATATTGCCCCACCGGAGCCTGATAAGTTGCCGTCACTATCTGCAAGGTTGCCTGTAAAACTGCTGCACGGCCCGCTAAGCGGGTTGCAGGAGGTGGCAAGGATGACTTGCGGCGCGAGGGACTGGCGCTCAACCTCATTTTTAACCGCCGAGAAGGACGCATAAATATGAAGGTTCGAAGCGTAGGCAGCAATGGCCCCGCCATGTTCGGCTGCCTTGTTATTGTAAAAGCTGCAATTATCGGCATCGAAAGTACTGGATTGCACATAGACCGCACCGCCGGAGCCCGGGGTGGCAAAATTTCCAGAGGGTGAGGAGCCAAAGCTGGCCCCATCACACGCAACCATTGGACTATTCAGGGCATAAATGGCGCCGCCGTTTTGCGCCCAATTGACCCAAAACTCCGGGCCGGTAACGTTATAGTCATCCAGCCATACCCGGGAGTTATTGCTCAGGTATATCGCTCCGCCGTTGCCCGTGGCAGCCCCATTGGCCGTGAAGACCACCCGGCCATAAACATCAAACATACCGCCATTATCAGCGTAAGCTGCGCCACCATTGCCGCCGGCATCGTTACCACTTATGGAAAGCAGATAGCCATTGGTGGAATACAACTCCAGGGTGGTGTTATTGTTGAGCCAAATGCCCCCACCATTGCCGTTCGAATGGTTATTGAGGATGGAGCTGCCAGCGGTGTTTGAGGTAAAGCGCACATCCCCGGAGCCAGAGACAGCCAGGGCGCCCCCGTTGCCTCCGGCGAGATTATCATTTAGCCGCCACCATTCGCTGAAATCCACCGTCCCCCCTTCCAGGGAGATGGCGCCGCCATGCGTGCCCGCAGAATTTTCCGCCAGGGTGGAAGTTGAAATGTTGATATCCGCTGTGCCCGTGGCGGCGATGGCCCCACCCACCCCCGCGCTGGCATGGTTATCGCGCAGCTCCGAGCCGTTAAGGATGTTCAGCGTGGTTGTATTGATCAGGCGGATGCCTCCGCCGACCGTGCCAGCCGTATTGGAGAGCACCTGGCTGTCATCCAGGGTGAGTGTGCCATCAATTACATATATACCCGCTCCCCGCCCATCGGTGGCAGAGGGGGCGGTATGATGCTGTACGGTACTTCCCACCAGGGTCAGGCTGCTGCCAGCCACGTACGCTCCCCCGCCATAGGTGAAACCCGCCGTCTGGAAACTGTTACTGGAAATATCGCAATTCATCAGGGTGGCAGTGGTTCCATTGGTCAGATACATCCCCACGCCCACATGCCCATCGGCGCCTAACTGATTGGGTTCATTGGCATTGATCCCGCCGATCTTACAGGCGGAAAACGCCAGGGTGGCTGCCGTGGCATAGAGCCCCGCGCCCTGGGACTCTGCAACGTTATTGAAGATGTTTCCGGCAAAGGTCACCGTACTGCCATCCACATACATCCCGGCCCCATTGAGCGCCGTATTCCCGCCCCAACCAACCGCCGGGTAACCGATGGTGGCGCCATTGGAAGTCAGGGTGCTGCCAGGCATCAAGTAGACTCCACCCCCGTTGTTGACGGCGGCATTGCCATGGAAAAATGCAGACCCCAGTTGAATATCCGCACCCTCCGCATAGAGACCGGCGCCATTGAAAGCACTGTTTGTCGAGATATTGGAGGAGCCGGAAATTGTAACGGTGGCATTGTTATAGGCGTGGATTCCCCCGCCCCGGCCCGCCGCTGCGCTGGCCTGGTTGTTTAGGATGTGCGAACCGCTCAGATTCAACTCCCCACCTGGCAGAGAGACCCCTCCCCCATCCACCGAGATGTTTCCCGAGATCGAAGAATCCCAATCGTTAGCGATCAGCCGCCCCCACACCCGCGCCCCGCCACCATGCACGGTTGCCATATTGTTGGAGATATCCGAGTCATTGGTGAGGGTTAATGTATTCCCGTAATCCACGTACAACCCGGCGCCATAATCCGCGGTGTTGTTGATGACATCTGTGTTGTCCAGCACGATTTGACCGGTGCCTGGAAGTGCACTCACACCTCCTCCATAACTTGAACTACCGTGGGTGATCACCAGGTCTCTGAGGGTGGTGTTACTGTTGACCAGGGTAACGACGCTGCCGCTATTGGCTCCATCCAGGGTGGTTCTTTCAACCAACTTGGTCTGGCAATCTGCCCCAAAGCCTCCGATGACCGTCAGGTTTTTGTTGGAAATCGAAGCCTTCTGGAAAAACGTGCCGGCTACCATCTGGATGGTATCTCCACTGACGGCCGCATCCACGGCATCCTGGATGCGGCCATAGGCGCAGGCAGCCCCGTTGATGCCCACCCGCGGACTGGCTTCATCTGCTCCCATATCATAGGGTGCAGCCGGTGCCTGGTAAATCACCGGGCGGGTTTCGTTGTCAAAATCCAGCGATTGGCCGGCAGCACAGCGATCAATGGCTGGGCTGGTGCTCTGCAGGTGAAAATTTGAATTAGCCGCATCCACAAAAAGCGGATTGGTGTTGAGGTTACCGGTTCCGGTGTAGCCGCCCTGAATATCGGAACAAGTGACGGTTTGACCGATCAGGTCAATGCTGGTGGTGTGATACCAGATGATGGAATTGCTGAGGCTCAGTGAGCCGCCGCTGATGGTAATGGCACTGCCCGTGGCTGCCCCCCCGGTATCATTATTGGCAAAAGTGTTGTGCTGGCCGTTCAGAGTGGCCCCGGTATAAATTCGCACCCCATCCCCCGAACCGGCGGAGGCAGAATTGCGGGCAAGCAAATCGTTATAAAGGAGGATGCTGGATTGGTAGGCGTACAGGCCGCCCCCCAGGGACGCAGTATTGCTTTCCGTGAAGACCTGGCGCAGGTCTATTACACTGGTCAGCGAAGCATACACCCCGCCGCCATAATCATTCAAAGCGATGTTATGACTCAACTGGCTGCAGCGTGGGCCGCTGCAGGGATACCCGCCCAGGTCCATATCCAGCAGGGAGGTGTTGGTCGCGTAAACACCACCGCCAAAGGAAGTGGCTGTATTATAGTAAATATCGGCTAAATCGCCCCACAATTGACTGTTATCGAGGAACGCCCCGCCCCCGCTGCCGACGCTTCCGCCGGAACCTGCCCGGTTGCCATACACCTCTGCCATGTCATCCAGGTTGATCGTGCTGTTCAGTGCATAAATGCCGCCCCCATTGGCGGTGGCGGTATTATTCTCAATTTCTGAACAATCGCCTCCCATGGTCAGGGTGCTGGAAGCCAGGTAGGCGCCGCCCCCCTGGATTGCGGAATTGCTGTAGATATCCGAGCAATCCGCCAGGGTAACGGTGCCCTGGTCCATATAAACTCCACCCCCCAGGCCGCTGCCCGTAAGCGCCTGGTTGCCATGGATATCTGCAGAGGATTGCAAGTCTAAAACGGGATAGAAGGTCGTGATCGCAGCGCCGTAAACACCTGCCCCGGCAAGCGCGGCATTATTGTAGATGTTTGAATTGGTGAAGATGGCCCTGGCGCCCTGCAGGTAAATGCCCCCACCCAGCGAGGTGGAGGTGTTGCCGTGAATTTGGACATTGTTGCCGGTGATTTGCGAGTTGGAGAGGGAAATGATGCCTGCACCGTAACCTGTGGTGGCGCCATTGGTGAGGATCAAGTTTTCCAGGCCAATGGTCAAATTCTCAAAAATATACATCACCCGCCCATTGCCCGTGCCATTGATGGTCGTGGGAGTGGAAAGACCGCTGCCACACCCGTTATAGCCTCCTTGGAAGGTCAGGCTCTTGTGGATGGAGAGGTGCTCATTGAAGGTCACACCGCCTTCCAGCAGCAGACGGTCGCCATTTACAGCCGCCGACATGGCTGCGGCAATGGTGGCATAGGTGCACGGCGGGCTGCCGACGGTGCGGTCCACCTTTGGCTCGGTTCCGGTTTCAGTGGAATCGGTTGCCGGGGCGGGGTTTTCATCCTGCATCAGGGCTGGGTCCATCACCAGCGGCGCGGCGCGGTTGGTCTCCACCCAGACCCGTTCGGCCTCATTGGCGGCGGTTTCTTCCTCCGCAGAGATGGGAGCAATCTCTGGCTGAAGCGGGGCTGTGCGTGCCAATTCCGCGCGGGCAGACTGGAGCTCGGTCATCAGCTTATCCCGGGCCAGGCCGTGCAAGCTTTCCCCCAGTGCCAGCACCGCTTCCGGCCCCTGTCGGCGGGCAATTTCAAACGCATCCAGGGCCGCTTGCAGCTCCAGCAGCTCCGGCGGCAAGGCTTGCGGGGTCAGTTCGGCGCTGGGCAGCGCTGGGTTCAGTTCCGCAGCAGGCGGGGTATCATCCTGTGCCAGTACAGCCGCAGGAGAACGAACAGGGGTCGAGACCAGCATCCCCACGGCGATGCAGACGACCAGGCTCAGGTGCAGCCAACGCTTCAGAATTTTCATGGTGAACTCCTTCCCAAATGAACGCGGATTGCTTTTACCGTCCGCCAGGTGGTCGTCCCCCATCCAAGACCATTCCCTCAACCGCCCCGGATCCCCGGCAAGAAAAAATGTACAGGTTGATAATTTTCGAAATATTGATCTCCATAACAGTATACAGATATTCATTCGTGAATTCAATCACTTTTACAGCGGGAGTGTCGTTCCAGTTTACGCCCCCCTGCCACAAGCTGGGGCGCATAGGACACAAGCGGTGCACCATCCCCCACCCCTGGAAGATCGTTTGATACTTGCCCTTGATTAAATTCAATTGGCACGATTCAGATTCTCTTGTTATAATCAGCGGTAACTTATCTGCATCGGAGTACAAACAGAATGGACGAACAGGACAACCAACTCGAGCAGGGGACTACGCCCGAGAACAATAACCAAGAGAACCACGATATGGCCTCCTTGCTTGAACAAGAAGGTGCCGGTATTGATTTCCCCACCGCCGGGGAAATTCGCTCTGGCGTCATCGCCAGCCTCACCCCGGGACAGATTCTTGTCAGCGTCGGCACCAAGTCGGAAGGTGTCATCACCGGCAAGGAATATGAACAGATTCCGCAGGAAGAACTGGACGCCCTCGCGGTCGGCCAGGAAATCCCGGTCTATGTCCTCAACCCCGAGGATTCCAGCGGCAACCTCGTTCTTTCATACATGCGGGCTCGTGAAGAGCGCTCGTGGGTGGAAGCTGAAGAGCTTCGCACCTCCCGCGCCAGCTATCACAGCAGCATTATTGGCTACAATAAGGGCGGCCTCATCGTCCCGGTGGGTGGTTTACGCGGTTTTGTTCCCGCCTCGCAGGTTAGCCTGTCCCGGCGCGCCAACATCCAGGGGGATACCCCTGAGCAGCGTTTTGGCCGCATGGTCAACCAGGAGATTGACGTCCTGGTGATTGAAGTGGATCGTGAACGCCGCCGCCTGATCCTCTCCGAGCGCCAGGCCTCCCTCGAAACCCGCGAGACCCTCAAAGAACGGGTGATTGATGAACTGTCTGA
>CALESS010000219.1 GCA_937907495.1 uncultured Anaerolineaceae bacterium | reverse complement strand
CCACCATCCATCGTGTGAATGGTATTGGCAAAGGAATAAACCGATTCAGCAAAAGCATCGGTATACTGCAGCGCCACCTGGATCAGCATTCCCTCCACCGCCTTTTCCACGGCGAAGATGGCGTGCAAAGGCTGCCTGCCCCGGTTCAAATAGCGCACGAATGAAACGATGCCGCCCTCAAAATAGAAGTTTGTTTCGTCACCTGTGCGTTGATCTTCCAGCCGGATCCACACCCCACGCGTCACAAATGCCATCTCCCGCAGCCGTTGAATCAACAATTCCGAGCGGAATTCCAGGGGTCCTTTGAAGATTTCGGTATCAAAGCGGAACGTGGTGTGGGTTCCACTTTCACCCGCCGGGCACTCACCCACAATTTCAACGGGTGTTACGGGGCGGCCCTTTTCATAGCGCTGCTCATAAACAACACCCTCACGTTTTACGCGCACCACACACCAGGCGGAAAGGGCATTCACCGCCGAGACACCCACCCCATGCAGCCCGCCGGAGACCTTGTAACCTTCACCACCAAATTTTCCGCCGGCATGCAGGGTGGTCATCACCACTTCCAAGGCGGAAACACCTTTATCCGGGTGAGTCTCCACTGGAATCCCGCGCCCGTTATCCTCCACACTGACGCTGCCATCCGGATACAACACAACATTAATTCGATCGCAGACACCTGCCAACGCTTCATCAATCGAATTATCCACCACTTCGAATACGAGGTGGTGCAGGGCTTTCAGGTCGGTTCCGCCGACATACATCCCGGGGCGCTTACGGACTGCTTCCAAACCCTCCAGGATTTGGATGTCTTTGGCACCGTAATGTGAATTGGAATTCATGCTGTATTTAAGTCCTTCTGGCGTAAAGAAACCAGGGTCAAAAGAAACTGGTTAATTTGGCGATAGTAGATCACGCTGGTCGAGAACAATGCCGCGCTTACGAATGCATGCCCAAAAATCCCGAACAATATCAACCACGAAGCAGCCGGTGGCGTCAGCCACAACCGGTCCAACCCCTGGCTGAGGAGAAAAATCAGCAAGATCAAGGTTGCCGTCTTGGCAATGAATATCCTGCCAACTTTCAAGCTCAAGAGTACCGAGCGAATTGCCGAGAGGTCAAAGATAAAAATGCCATGGTAGGCGTAAAACCAGGGTACTACGAACCAGAATACGAGGAACATGAACAAGAAGATCGCCATCTGCCCGATGAGCGGGTTAATCATGGACAGGAGCGAGATAATCAAGGACCCCGGGATCAGAATCAAACCAGTCAACAGGAATAATGCGACCGTCGTTATGAGGGATTGGCCGATCTTCCAATATAAAGGCTTTTGCGGTGACAGTGATTCGGGATCCCGTGTGAGGTTGGAAACCTGGGCCAAAAAGATGGCACCGAAAACCAACCCCAGCAAAGCCAAACCCACATAAACCAGAAAGGCATTCCCCAGGCTGTTAAACTGGACAACACTCATCTCCCCCAGGGGTGTTTCCGCTCCGCCCATGCCAGCCACCAGGGATGGGATTCCGAGGGGGTAGGAGCGAAGCGCACTGTTTAGGTCAAAATTGGCCAGCAAATTGCGCAGGAAATCCCCCGCCAGGCTCATCGTTTCTGCATTCGAACCACTCATCTGACCGGTTTGTTCAATCCCCTTGATCAATGCCGGCAGCAATAGCTGTTCCACTCGCAGCCGCGGGGTGAAGAGCAGCAACAAATCCAACCCCACGGGAAACAGGATCACCCAGGGATGATTGGCAACCGAATGAAACCCCGCCATCAAGGAGCCGATCAGGCGGGGTGGATTGACGTTCATTTTTTGCGGATTCGAATTCATATCTCCTTTGATTCTACCATACCTGGTCTGCTTTTTTTAAGGTTCGCAGGAAATTTAAGAACGCTTTTCGGCAGTCCATTAACAGGTTTTTTCCGGTGGTGTGGTACTTTCAAAGCACATCATCTCCGTTATCCTTTGTTGCTACATCTTTTTCAGTTTCCCCTGTGCGATAATTCTTGCCCAACCGTTTTTCAATCTGCCGATCATCCTTTTCCGCCGGAGGAGAAATGCCTGGCATGAGAAAGGAAAGAGCCTATACACAACCCTCAAGCAAGGTTAGAATTGGCCTATGAAAGAGCACGGTAACCTGCCAGA
>CALESS010000218.1 GCA_937907495.1 uncultured Anaerolineaceae bacterium | reverse complement strand
CGTGAGGGTCGGCAGCGGATCGGGGATTGGGCGGGGGTGATTTTGTGTTCGGCGGCGGCTTTATACGCCCACAACCTTGCGGGGTTCCTCTTGTTGTCTCCATACGTTTTCCTGCTGTTTCGCAAAGCCTGGAAGTGGATTTTCCGCCTGGGGTTAGCGCATACCGCCAGCCTGGTTCTTTTTTCCCCGTGGTTGATTTTATTGCCCGGCCAGGTGGAGAAAATCCAGGTGGCCTTTTGGACGCCCAGACCGGGCGTAGTGGAAGTGATCCAGGCTGGTTTGCTGAGCGCCGCGAACTTACCCCTGGCGAGCAACTGGTTGCTGACAGCGGCCATTTTGAGCCTGGGGTCGTTGTGCCTGGTGGGATTGGAATGGTGGCGGAGACGGAAGAACCTGGGCGGCGTGGCATTATTGGCCTGGGCTGCGGTCTTACCGGGATTGCTTCTCTTTTTGCTCTCTTACCTGATGCGCCCGCTTTTTGTGCCGCGGGCCTTTCTGGCGGCGTACCTGGCCTGGGATGGGCTGGCAGGTTGGGCCATCTGGCAGGCCTGGAAAAAAGGCGGCGGCAAGGTGTTATTGGGGCTGTTCGTTCTGGCAGCCGGGGTGACTCTGCCGTATCAACTAACCTTTTCCAACTTCCCACGTTCACCTTTCCAGGCGGCAATGGTGGATTTAGCGGCGGAGCAGCAGGCTGGGGATGTGATCATTCATGACAATAAGTTGAGCTTCTTCCCGGCCCATTTCTATGCACCCGGGCTGGCACAGAAGTTCCTGGGGGATGAACCGGGTTCGACCAATGACACCTATGCAGCCATCTCGCAACAGGCAATCGGATTAATCCCGCAGGAGAGCCTGGAGCAGGCTGCTGAGGGCTATGAGAGGGTGATTTACCTGGTATTTATGCAAACGCTGGCAGATTTTGAGGCGCTGGGTGCCTCGCAGCACCCCGGATTGGCCTGGCTGGAGAGCCGGGGAAGGTTGGAGCGGGTGGAAAGTTGGAATGACTTTCAGGCCTATACTTACCGCATGGAGCCGGTGAAATGAAACGGCGGAACTGGCTGTGGCTGGCGGGTGGGAGCGTAATTCTGGCGGTGGTGATCGCCTGGTTTCAACCTGTGCCGGGGTATATGGATGCGGAATATTATTACGCTGGCGGATTGCGTATAGCCAATAATTTGTGGGGGAGCGAACCTTTCTTATGGAATTACCTGGATAATCCGGCCGGGCTGCCGCACCCGGCTTTCAGTTACTGGATGCCCTTGCCCTCCATTCTGGCTGCGGCGGGGATGAAGTTGACCGGCAGGTTGGATTTTGTTTCCGCCCGGATTTTCTTCATTTTGTTGAGTGGTCTCATTCCATTGCTGACCGTGAAATTAAGCCAGAGATTGGGCGCATCCGCAGGGCAGGCTCGCCTGGCGGGCTGGCTGGCGGTTTTCTCAGGCTTTTATGCCCTTTACACTGGTTTGACGGAAACCTTTACCATCTCCATGGTTCTGGGCGGCAGCTTGCTGCTGATATTAAGCTCCGATTGGGCGATGTGGAAGCGGGGACTTTCTGGCGGGGCGCTGGTGGGCCTGATGCATTTGACCCGGGCGGATGGCTTGCTCTGGTGGGGAGTGTTGTTATTGTGGCTGGTTCTGGAGTGGCGCCGGGTGCAGCCGCTGATACGTTTTCGCCAGGTGCTGGCGGCGGTGGGGTTGGCCGGGCTGGCCTACTTTGCGGTTATGTCCCCCTGGTTTGGCCGGAATTTGAATGAATGGAGCAGTCTGCTGCCTCCGGGTGGCAGCCGGACCCTGTGGTTGACGGATTACAACCAGACCTTCCTCTACCCGGCGGAAACCCTGACGGCGGAAAGGTGGTGGGCCAGCGGGTTGGGTGCGATTCTCACCGCCCGCCGGGATGCGCTCTTGTTGAACCTGAAAACGCTGGCAGGCATCCAGGGGGGTGTGGCGCTGCTGCCTTTCATCCTGTTGGCCGGTTGGCGTCTGCGGCGCAATCTGCTGGTGCAAACTGGCGTGGTGATGTGGTTGGGCGTGCTGTTCCTGATGACGGTGGTTTTTCCCTTTGCCGGCAGCCGGGGTGGATTCTTCCACTCGGGGGCGCCCCTTCAACCTTTTTTGTGGGCGTTGGCGGGGATCGGCCTGGGGCAGGCGATTGAGTGGGGCAGCAAAGTGCGTGGCTGGCAGCCAAAAACCGCCTGGAAATTCTTCAGCCGCGGATTAATTGGATTGATGGCGCTTGTCACCCTGGTTGTGGCCGGGGGGCGGCTGCTGGGAGGAGATCCGGGAGATCGCTGGGATTCCGGTTATGAGCGCTATCAGGCGGTGGAAAGCTGGCTGCGCCAGGAGGGGGGCGAAGGTTCGATTGTGATGGTTAACAATCCCCCGGGATACTATGTGGCTGGCAAGCGGGCGGCGATCGTAATCCCAGATGGGGATATGGAAACGATCCGGGAAGTGGCGGAACGGTATGGCGCTCAATACCTGGTGTTGGAAGTTGACACAACCCCGCAGTTGAGAGAACTATATGACAATCCACGGTCGCTGCCGGGTTTGATCTACCTGAATGAGGCGGCGGGGGCACAAATATTCCAGTTTGAAGGCAATACCCCATGAGCGAAACCAGGTGGAGAAATTGGCGGCTGGGCGCCT
>CALESS010000217.1 GCA_937907495.1 uncultured Anaerolineaceae bacterium | reverse complement strand
AGGTGGATATCGCCCGCCTGGCTTACACCACCCTGGTGGTGGAAGCCCCCGGCCTCGGCGATGACATCCAGGCGATCAAGGCCGGCATTTTGGAAATCGCCGATATCCTGGTCATCAACAAGGCGGACCGGCCCGGTGTGGAAAACACCGAACGGGCGCTGCGCAATATGCTGGAATTCGGCCACCCAACCCGCCGCCTGGAAACCACCCTGGGGCACCATGATCAGACCGGCCCCCAGACCCCGCTGCAATCCGGCGATTTCTGGCTGCCACCGGTGCTGAAGACAATCGCCACCGGGGAGGTGGGAATCGCTGCCGTGGCAGATGCCATCGAACAGCACGCCGCCCACCTGCAAGCCAGCGGAGAGCTAGAAGAGCGCCGCCGCCTGCGGCTGCGGGATGAAGTGCAGCACCTGCTGCTGAACGCCCTTCACACCCGCTGGCAAGAATCTGGCGGAAGCGAACGAATGCAGCAAGTTTTACAATCTGTGTATGATCGCCAGGTCTCACCCGCCCAGGCCGCCCAGCGGCTGGCCGCGGCCGTGGAGGCACGATAAACTTGTTTTAGAGAGAGAAGAATATGGAACGCACCCTCATCGGCAACCTTCGTCAGAACATCGGACAAAAAGTCACCATTCAAGGCTGGCTGCAAACCCTGCGCGACCAGAAAAAGATGCAGTTTCTCATCCTGCGCGATCGCACCGGCCTGGTGCAGGTTGCCTTCTGGAAAGCCAATAACCCCGCCCTGGCGGAAGAAATCTCCGCCCTGGCGGTGGAATCTGCCGTCACCATCACCGGCAGCGTGGTGGATAACCCCGTCGTCAAGCTCAATGGGCTGGAAATTCAACTGGAAGAATTGCGCATTGAAAATGCCGCTTCCGCCGATATTCCCTTCGATCCCTTTGGTGAGACCCTGCCCGCGGTGGATTTCCGCATGGACTGGCGCTATCTCGACTTGCGCCGCCCGGTCAACCAACTCATCTTTGATGTGCAGACCACCACGGAAGCCGCCATGCGCGAGTGGTGGCTGGAACATAATTTTGTAGAAATCCAAACTCCCAAGATCATGGGCGTACCCTCCGAATCCGGCGCCGAATTGTTCGAGGTCATCTACTTTGACCGCAAGGCTTACCTCTCCCAATCCCCGCAATTCTACAAGCAAATGGCCATGGCTGCCGGCTTTGAGAAAATCTTCGAGATCGGCCCGGTCTTCCGTGCTGACCCCTCCTTCACCTCCCGCCACATGACCGAATTCACCGGGGTGGATATGGAGATCTCGTGGATCGAATCTCACGAGGATGTGATGGCCACCCAGGAACGCCTGCTGCAATACACCTACCAAAAAGTGAAGGACAAACACGGCCCGCGGATTCAGGAATTGTTGGGGGTGGATTTACAGGTCCCCAGCCTGCCCTTCCCGCGCATTCCCATGTCCAAGGCCTATGAGATCTTGCGCAACGTGGGCTACAAACTGCCGCCCGAGAAAAAAGGCGATATTGACCCCGGCGGCGAGCGCGCCCTGGCCGAATGGGTGAAGCAGGAATACAACCACGACTTTGTCTTCGTCACCGATTGGCCGATTGCCGTGCGCCCCTTCTACCACATGCGCCACCCCGATCGCCCGGAGCTTACCCGCTCCTTTGACCTCATCGCCAGCGGCCTGGAGATCACCACCGGCGCCCAGCGCGAGCACCGCCCGGATGTGTTGGCCAAACAGGCACTGGAAAAGGGCCTCACCCTGGAACCGATCCAGTTCTATCTCGATTTCTTCCGCTTCGGCTGCCCACCGCACGGTGGTTTTGGCCTCGGCCTCTCCCGCCTGCTCATGGTCATGCTCGGCCTGCCAAACGTGCGCGATGCGGTCTTCCTCTTTCGCGGTCCCAACCGCCTGAACCCCTAAACAGGAGGCTGAATGATCCTCGGTGATGGCATCCGGCTGCGGGCAATCGAAGAGAGCGACCTCCCCCGCTTCGTAGAATGGCTTAACGACCCGGAGGTTTACAAACACCTGCGCCTCATCTACCCCCTGGGGTTGGATATGGAGCAGGCCTGGTTCGCCCGGCTGAAAGACCGCGACCCGGCCACCCGCCCCATGGCCATCGAAATTGAAAGCCCGCAAGGCTGGGTCTTCATCGGCAATATCGGCTTCAACAGCATTGATTGGATCAACCGCGGCGGCGAAGTGGGCATCTTCATCGGCGAAAAGCAATATTGGAGCCAGGGCTACGGCAGAAAAGCCATGCGCCTGATCGTCCAGTTTGGCTTCGAGACCCTCAACCTGCACCGCATCCAGTTGGAGGTGCACGCCAACAACCCGCGCGCCATTCGCTCGTATGAAGCCGTTGGCTTCGTCCACGAGGGCACCCTGCGGGATAATCTTTTTCAGGATGGCAAATACTACGACGAGCACCTGATGTCCATCCTGCGTTCGGAATGGCAAAACCAGTGAGAGCGAGGAATTAGACCCATGCCTACTTTCCACCCGCGCCTGGAGCGCTTGCGTTATGGAGATGTAAAGTTATACGCCGGTACATCCTGCCCGGATCTGGCGGACAGCATCGCCCGCTACCTCAACCAATCCCTCTGCCCGCGGGATATCGTGACTTTTGCCAACGATAACGTGCTGGTCAAATTGCACACCAGCGTCCGCGGCCAGGATTGCTTTATCATCCAGACTACTTCGGTCCCCGTCCACAACAACCTGATGGAATTGCTGATCATGATCCAGACCCTGCGCCTGGATTCAGCCGCCCGCATCACGGCGGTGGTGCCTTACCTGTGCTATGCCCGCTCGGACAAAAAAGACCAGCCACGCATCCCGATTACCGCCCGGTTGGTGGCAGATTTAATTGAAGTAGCCGGCGCTGACCGTTACATCACCCTCGATCTTCACGCCGGGCAAATCCAGGGCTTTTTCTCCATCCCCGGTGATGTGCTGACCGCCTTCTACATCCTCGTGGATTACCTCAAGTCCATCAAGCCCCAGATGGTGGACCCGGTGGTGGCTACCGCCGACCTGGGCTTTGCCAAAAAAGCCCGCAACTATGCCGCCGGGTTAAACATCCCCCTCACCTTCATTGAGAAGCGCCGGGTAGCCAACGATTCCAAGGCCCAGGCGCTTTCCCTCATTGGCGATGCCAATGGCAAAGATGTCATCCTGGTGGATGACGAGGTGGATACCGGTGGCTCGATGGTGCAGGCAGTGCGGCTGCTGAAGGAGAAGGGCGCCCGCAACATCTACATCGTCTTTGTCCACCCCGTTCTCTCTGCCAATGCCGCCGAACGCCTCTCCGCCATGCCCGTCACCCAGTTCATCACCACGGATACCATCCCCATCTCCGCGGAGAAGCGCGCCTTCTTTGGCGACCGGCTGAAAGTGCTTTCCGTAGCCCCGCTGATCGGCGAGGTCATCCTGCGGGCCCATGAGGGCCGCAGCGTCGGTGAGATGTTCAACGAATAGACCATGCCTGAACTCCCGGAAGTGGAAACCATTGTGCGGGCACTGCAAGCAGGCGGGCGCGGCGGCCAATCTCTCCCCGGGCGCCGGGTAAGCTCTGCCAGCCTCTTGTGGGGCAACACCCTGGCCGCGCCTTCCGCTGCCGAATTTCTCCAGCGCCTGCCGGGCCAAACCATCCAACACCTCTCCCGCCGCGCCAAGCTGATCCAAATTCACCTGGAGCGCGATACCCTGCTCATCCACCTGCGCATGAGCGGTGATTTGCGGGTGGAACCGGCCAGCGAAGCGATCCAAAAGCACGATCGGCTGCTGCTCAACTTTACGGATGGGCTGCGGCTGGCTTTCAACGATACCCGCAAGTTTGGCCGTGCCTGGCTCACGGATGACCCTGCCAGCCTGACGGCTCACCTGGGCCCGGAGCCCCTGGCGGAAGATTTCTCCGCTGCTGAATTCCACATCCGCCTGCAAACCAGCCGCCGCGCCCTCAAACCGCTGCTGCTCGATCAAACCTTCCTGGCGGGGTTGGGCAACATCTACACCGATGAAGCCCTGCACCGGGCCGGCCTGCACCCCCTCACCCCTGCCAACCGGCTGGATGAATCCGCGGCCGCCCGTCTGCTGGAATCCATCCGTGCCGCCCTGCAGGAGGGCATCCGGCGCAATGGTGCCAGCATTGATTGGGTTTACCGGGGCGGGGATTTTCAGAATTATTTTCACGTCTATGGCCGCAGCGGACAGCCATGCCCGGCCTGCGGAGCCGTGGTGCAGCGCATCCTCGTGGCACAGCGCTCCACCCATTTTTGTCCCATCTGCCAGCCACAGGGAGATTAAAACATGCAGCCATCACAAGTGATCATCCTGGTTTCTGTATTATTTGGGTTGGGGGGCTTGCTGCTCGGGTTCTTGCTCGGCAGCGCCTGGGCCAATCGCCAACATCGCAGCCTGGAAAACGAGGAAGCAGCGCCGGAACTCGAACTGCTGGAAGAAGAACCCACCGAGCCGCCCGCCCTGGCCATGGAACCCCCGCTGCCCGTACCTGCCCCTCCCCTGGCGCCCCCGGCTGAATCGTCCGTTGCGGCTCCGGCTCAACCCACCGCACCACCGCCTGCCGAACCCCCGGCCGCGCCCCAGAAGCCCGGCCCGCAGAAGCCCATCCCGGCCGCCCCTGCCGCCTTTCCCGCCGAGCCTGTTCCGCCTTCCGCCAGCAAAAAGCCCGCCGCCCCGCTCAGCATCATTGAACAGGTTAATGCCATCTTCCGCCAGATGACCGCCGGAACCCCGCTGGCAGAGCGCAGCATCAGCCTGCAACAAGACCCCACGCTGGGTGTCACCGTGCTGGTGGGCGTAGAGCACTTTAATAGCATTGAGGAAGTGCCGGATGAAGAAATCCGCGCCGCCTTAAAGGCCGCCGTCAAAAAGTGGGAGGAGACTTCCTGAGGGCTGGAATGAGGTGAGCGGCAGATAACATGAGTCAAATGGTATGGATTCTCTGCGATTCATGTTAAAATGATCTCAACAAGGTGAATGATGAGCGAAAATTCTTTCTCTGGCGCCGGGTTTGAGGCGCTCATCCGTGAAACCGCTGAAACCATGCAGTGGTCGTTGGATGAAATCAATGAAACCGGGGCCGTGCTGCACTTCGGCATGTCCTCCGGTCGCACCCAGGTGCTGCGCATTTTGCGCTTCGATGGCACGCTGGAGTTCTCCGTCCAATCCATGGCTGTCTTTGAAAGCGAAGACAACATTCCACACTACCTCTCCACCGTCCTGTTGAAGGTCAACGCCCGCCATAAAATTGGCTTCTGGTGCCTGCAGGAGATTGAGAAAAAGCTGGTTTTTTCCGTGATGCACAACGTGGAACTGGCCCACCTGGACCGCCAGTACCTGGTCAACATTGTCAGCGTTCTCATCGAACAATGCGACCAATTTGAAGGAACCCTGATCAAAGTTTTGGAAAACAACGCGTAAGGAAGAAGATGTCCACCAGCGAGGAACGGCTGCAAATTCTACACATGGTACAGGAAGGCAAGATCACTGCGGAAGAGGGCATGCATCTGCTGGAAGCCCTTGCCAGCGCGCCCTCCCGGACCGTCCCCCCTGC
>CALESS010000216.1 GCA_937907495.1 uncultured Anaerolineaceae bacterium | reverse complement strand
TAGTTTTGCAGCGCAGAGCGCGGTCGCGGAACTTGGCCGAGGGGAACTGCCGGGGGGGGGGGGCGGGGGGGGCGGCGGACGCTTCTTTCGTCCGCATCAGTCCAGCGATGGATTCGAGCAGGTCGGGGGTATAAAACGGCCGGTAAACGAAGCCATGAATCTCGATGCCTGCCAGCATGGGGTGCCTGGGGTTGTTATCGGGCGGAACCACCATCAGGCGCGGGCCGCGCAGTTCCAACACCTGCCTGGCAACCTCTGCCAGGGGCATATCCGTCAGGTCCGCATCCAGCAGCACCAGGTCAAAAGACAGGCGGGCCAGGCTGGCCTGCACCTCGCGCCCGGATTGAACCAGGCGGACGCGGTAGTCACCGGTTTCCTCGAGGCTGATACGCAGTAATTCCCCAAAGGCGGCATGTGGAGTGGCGATTAATATCTGATTAGGCACGGTAAAAGTGTATCACGCCCCATGGCTGGAGGCAACCTGTCTTTCAAGAATGTAAGCTGAGCGGTTCTGGGGGGCGCTGGAAATTCGCACCATCCTTCATCTGCCACCCGGGGCCGGGACCAGCTAAAAGTTTTCCCCCCGCCAGCGAAATTGGGCAGCGGATTGCGGCGCCAATAATCCTAAAACACCTGCCGCCGTGATAGAATCCAATCCGCATTTTTTAACGCAAAGGAAACTCAATGGGTTTTATCGCCAGCCGCCTCGCCGCCACCCGCAAAGCTTACCCCGGCCAATTCTGGTTAATGTTTTGGGGAATGCTGATCAGCACCATTGGCACCAGCATGATCTGGCCGTTCCTGATGGTCTACCTGACGCGGGTACATGGTTATCCGCTGACGCGGGCGGCTTTGCTGCTCTCCATCAATGCATTCACCGGGCTGATCTTCTCCTTCATTGCCGGGCCAATCACCGATTTCACCGGGCGCAAGCGGGTGATGGCCTTCAGCCTGATCGCCCTTGGCGGTTATTACCTGTTGCTCAGCCAGGCGGCTTTTTTCTGGCAATTCGTATTGCTGATGATACTGGGCGGCTCGCTGATGCCGCTCTACCGGGTGGGGGCAGATGCCATGCTGGCCGACCTGGTGCCGCCGGAACGCCGGGCGGAAGGGTACTCACTTTTCCGCATGGCCAATAACCTGGGCATCGCCATCGGCCCGATGATCGGCGGTTTTGTGGCTTCAGCCTCTTACACCTATGCCTTTGCAGGGGCAGCCGTGGGGCTTTCCGCGTATGGTGTGTTGACGCTGGTGCTGGCCCGTGAAACCCTGGTGCGGGATACGGCGGAGCGTCCGGGAGCGGGGGAGCGTTTTGCCGGCTACGAGCGCATCTTTCGGGATGGGAAGTTCCTCTCGTTTGTGCTGGCGATGATCGGCATCACCCTGGCGGTGCAGATGATGTGGTCCATGCTGGCCGTCTATACCACCAAAAATTATGGCCTGCTGGAGAGCCAGTACGGCTGGATCCCGGCGACCAATGCCATCATGGTTGTAACGCTGCAGATCCTGGTCACCCGCTTCACCAAAACCCGGCCGCCCTTGCTGGTGATGGCCTTGGGCGCGGCTGTTTATACCCTGGGGGTGTTCAGCGTCTCGCAGGGCAGCATCTTCTGGCATTTTTGGCTTTCCATGGTCATCTTCACCATCGGCGAGCTGATCCTGGTGCCGACAGCCACCACCCACGCCGCCAACCTGGCCCCTGCCAACATGCGCGGCCGCTATATGTCCCTCTTCGGCCTGACGTGGAACGTAGCCCAGATGATTGGGGCGCCGTTCGGCGGCCTGCTCAGCGACAACCTGGGGCCAAAGTACATCTGGTATGGCAGCGCCGTCATCGGTACGCTGGCGGTACTCTTTTTCATGTATTTGTACGGGCGGGAGCGCCAGGCCGCCTTGCCAATCGGGCAGGATATGGCATAATTCAAACACTACGATTCGTGGAGTGATTCCCGGTGGAATTTAAGAAGATTTGTATTTTGGGGCTTGGCTACATCGGCCTGCCGACAGCCAGCATGTTTGCCAATGCCGGCCTGCAAGTGGTGGGCGTGGATGTCAACGAAGATGTGGTGCGCACCCTGCAAGGCGGTGAACTGCACATTCACGAGCCGGGTCTGCGGGAAGCTGTCCGCCAGGCGATTGAGGGCGGGGCGCTGACCTTCAGCAGCCAGGCGGTGGAGGCGGATGCCTTCATCATCGCCGTCCCGACCCCGTTCTACGAAGATAAGCGCGCTGATATGCGCGCCGTAACCCGCGCCACCGAGATGATTCTACCGGTGCTGCGCCCGGGCAACCTGGTGGTGCTGGAATCCACCTCCCCGCCGCGTACCACCCTGGACCTGGTTGCACCCATCCTGGAGCGCAGCGGGTTGAAGGCCGGCTCCGATTTTCACCTCTGTTACTCGCCGGAGCGGGTGCTGCCCGGCCAGATTCTGCGCGAGCTGGTGGAGAATGCCCGGGTCATTGGGGGGGTGAATCCCGCCTCTGCCGAAGCCGGGCGCAGCCTGTATGCTGCCTTTGTGCAGGGTGACATTCTGCAAACCACCGCCACCACGGCGGAAATGGTCAAATTGATGGAAAACACCTACCGGGATGTGAATATTGCCATTGCCAATGAATTTGCCCGGCTGGCGGACCGGTTCGGCGTGGATGTCTGGGAGGCGATCAGCCTCTCCAACCGCCACCCGCGGGTCAAAATCCTCAACCCGGGGCCGGGCGTAGGCGGTCATTGCATCAGCGTGGATCCCTGGTTCCTGGTGGAGGCTGCCCCGGAACTCACCCCGCTCATCCGCACCGCCCGCCAGGTGAACGACGGGCAGCCGCATTTTGTGCTGGAGATGATTAAGAAGGCACTGGGAGCGGATTTGCACGGTAAACAAATTGCGGTGCTGGGGCTGTCCTTCAAGCCGGATGTGGACGACCTGCGCGAAAGCCCGGCGGTGGAAATTACGCACCTGCTGCGGGATGCCGGCGCCGTGGTTACGGCTTACGAGCCTTTCAAGGCGGATTTCCTCATCCCGGGCGTGGAATGCGTCGGTTCACTGGCCGAGGCTGTGGCCAATGCCGAGTTGATCCTGCTGCTGGTGGGGCATAATCAGTTCAAGCAGGTGCGCGCCCAGGCTCTTTCCCAGTTGACCCCCGCCCGCCTGGTGGTGGATACTGTCAATGCCTGGCAGCCTGCCGCCTGGCGGGAATTCGGCTTCCGCTTTATCCGCCTGGGTGTGGGCCAGTAAATGACCTTGCGCGTGGTTTCCATCTTCGGCACCCGTCCGGAGGCTGTGAAAATGGCCCCGGTGGTGCGCGCCCTGGCTGCCGAGCCGGCCGTGGACTCCCGGGTGGTGGTGACCGCCCAGCACCGCCAGATGCTCGACCAGGTGTTGGGCCTCTTCGGCATCAGCCCGGATGTGGACCTCGACCTCATGCGCCCCAACCAAAGCCTGGCGGATTTAACCGCTGCCATCCTCACCCGGTTGGACCCCGTGTTGCGCGAACTGAAGCCGGATTGGATCCTGGTGCAGGGGGATACGACCACGGTGATGGCCGCCTCCCTGCTGGGCTTTTATAACCGCATCCGCGTGGGGCATGTGGAAGCCGGCCTGCGTACTGGTGACAAGTGGCAGCCCTTCCCGGAGGAGATCAACCGCCGCATTGCCGGGGTAACCGCCGACCTGCATTTTGCCCCCACCCAACACGCCCGGCGTAACCTGTTGGCGGAAGGTGTGCCGGACTGGCGGATTGCCCTGACGGGTAACCCCGCCATTGATGCCCTGAACGAAATCACCGCCGCCCCGCCGCCGCAGCAGATTCTGCAATTGCTGGAGGAATATCAAATCCGCCCGGGCGGGCGTAAACTGGTGCTCGTCACCGCCCACCGCCGCGAGAACTTTGGCGCCCCGCTGGAGAATATCTGCCTGGCATTGCGCCGGTTGGCGGTGTTATATCCTTCCCGCCAGTTCATCTACCCGGTGCACCTCAACCCCAACGTGCAAAACGTGGTGCAAAACCTGCTCAGCGGCCTGGAGAACTTCACCCTGCTGCCCCCGCTGGATTACCTGCCCATGATCAGCCTGATGAAACACGCCGACCTGGTGCTGACCGATTCCGGCGGCATCCAGGAAGAAGCAACCAGCTTGCGCATCCCCACCCTGGTGTTGCGTGAGCTGACGGAGCGCCCGGAAGGCGTGGAAGCCGGTGTGTTGCAACTGGTCGGTACGGATGAAGAGCTCATCGTGCGCCAGGCTTGCCGCCTGCTGGATGACCCGCAAGCCCGGGCTGCGATGACGGACGCCCCCAATCCCTTTGGTGATGGTCACGCTGCACCGCGCATTGTGAACGCATTGCTGAATTTCACGGAGAAAACCCCCCACCAACCTCATGACTGAACTCAAAACGCTGTGCATCCTCCCAAAGATCGAAGGCCTTGGGGGGCCGGCATCCTTTCAAGCGCGGCTGGCGGCCGGTATGCGCGCCCGCGGCGTAGATGTGCATCACAACCCTGCCCGCCGGGATACGGATGTAATCCTCTTGATCGGCGGCATCTCGCGCCTGGATATTCTGTGGGCGGCCAAACGCCGCGGGGTGTGCATTGTCCAGCGCCTGAACGGAATGAACTGGGTGCATAAAAAGAAGCGCGTGCCGCTGAGGCTGTATTTGCGCGCCGAGTGGAACAACCGGGTACTTTAGACAATCCGCAAACAACTGGCCGATGAAATTGTTTACCAGAGCCAGTTTGCCCGCAGTTGGTGGCAAACGACGTATGGGAAATCCGGCAAGCCCGGCAGGGTTATTTACAACGGGGTGGATTTGGACACGTTCACGCCCGAGGGCGAGCAGGATCGGCCGCAGAATCATGCCCGCTTGCTGCTGGTGGAGGGCCGGTTGGGGGGCGGCTACGAAGCCGGGTTGGAGAACGGGGTGGCGCTGGCCCGCCGCCTGGCCGCGGATTGGGCTTCGGCGGTGGAATTGATGGTGGTGGGGCAGGTGCCGCCAACCCTGCGCCAGCAGGTGGAGCGGCAGGCGCCGGATGTGTGGATCAATTGGGCGGGGGTTGCCAAACGGGCCGATATTCCGCGCCTCGACCGCTCGGCACACCTCTTGTTCTCCGCTGACCTGAATGCGGCCTGTCCAAATTCGGTGATTGAGGCGCTGGCTTGCGGTTTGCCCGTGGTCAGCTATGCCACCGGGTCGCTGCCGGAGTTGATCACCCAGGATGCCGGCATGGTGGTGCCCTATGGCAGCAATTACTGGAATCTCGAACCGCCGGAGGTTGATCCCCTGGCGGCGGCGGCCCGCGCCATCCTCTCGGACCAGGAGTGTTTTCGCCAGGGAGCGCGGGAGCGGGCAGTAGAGGCCTTTGGAGTGGAGCAAATGGTGGAGCAATACAGCAAGGTGCTGGCGCAAGGAGATTAAGCCAGCTACTTCAGTCAATGCCGCCCGAGGGGGCGATGCCTTGTTTGTGCGGTATCCGCGGTTGGGAAAAGTGCCCCGCTCAGGCCGTATAACCTTGAGCGATGCCATCCCTGGCTTTCCAGGGCTGTGGAGGGGATAATAAAACCCGGCAATCAGAGACGAGAAATGGAGAAATAGTATGGAGCAAACAATGTCCGGCAAAGTGGTGCTGGTAACCGGTGGAACGGCGGGGATCGGCGAAGTGGCTGCCCGCGAATTGGCCCGCAAAGGCGCAAGCGTGGTGATCGTGGGGCGAAACCCGCAAAAGACAGCCGCGGTGGTGGAAAAGATCAAGGCCGCCAGCGGCAACCCCCAGGTGGATTCGCTGCTGGGCGATTTATCGCTGATGGCAGATGTACGGCGAATCGCGGCCGAGTTCAAGCAGCGATACGACCGCTTGGATGTGCTGCTCAACAATGCCGGGGGGTACTTCAGCCAGCGCCAGGTGACCGCAGAAGGCCTCGAATACACACTTGCGCTCAATCACCTCAATTACTTCCTGCTGACCAACTTGCTGTTGGATGTGCTGGCGGCTACCCCGGGGGCGCGCATCGTGAATGTCTCTTCCGGGGCGCACGTGATGGCCCGGCTGAACTTTGACGACCTGCAAAATGAGCAGAATTACCGCGGCTGGACGGTGTATGCTCAATCCAAGTTGATGAACATCTACTTCACTTATGAGCTGGCCCGCCGCTTGCCGGCGGGGGTGACGGTCAATGCGCTGCACCCCGGCTTTGTGGCAACCAATTTCGGTTTGAACAACCGCGGCCCGCTGGGCTGGGGGGTAAAGATCAGCCAGAAGTTGTTCGCCATCAGCCCGGAAAAGGGAGCTGAAACTTCCATTTACCTGGCCTCCTCACCGGAAGTGGAGGGCGTCAGCGGTAAATATTTCGCCCACAGCCGCATGATTCAATCCTCCCCGGTTTCGTATGATCAAGCGGCCGCGGGCCGCGTGTGGGAAGCGAGCGAGAAGTTGGTGGGCGGTTTGGGGTGATCCGGTTGCAGCTTAAAAATCTCCCCTTCGGGGGAGATTTTTTTAGTTGCATGTAAAGAGGGCGAAACTGAGGCGCGGAGCCTACGCTTACCAGCGGCGGCCGCGGCGGCCTTTGCGCAGGGCACGCAATAGCAGCAGTAAAATCACGGCGCCCACAAAGGCCGAGAGGATTTGACCAACGATGCCCAGGCTGCCGAGGGAAATGTTGAGCAGCCCAAACAACCATCCGCCGAGGAAGCCGCCCAGTACACCGACGATGATCGCACCCAGCAGGCCGACCCGGATGCCCTTGATGGCCCAATCGGCCAGCAGGCCCGCCACCGCTCCAACGGCGATGGTGATCAATAAGGTTTGCAGATCCATCATTTCCTCCTGTTTTTTCTTGATTCTAGCATATTCAACGCCGCAAGCCCAGCAATGAGGGCCAGGAGAAGCGCGGAATGGAAGCCAGTGAATAATCAGCCCCCTCGATGATCGCCCTGGCTGCCAGTTGGCCGCTCTGGATGGCCGGGTGGATGCCCTCGCCCATATCCAGGGTTGCCAGGCCGATGGAGTCGCCCACCAGCAGGGCCTTTCCGGCCTGCACCTCCGCCCGCCGGCCGCGCAGATGATAGCTGTGACCGGCGGGGTCGTAGGTGTGCCCCAGAATCAACCCCATTTCCTCCAGCTTTCTTACCAATAAATTCCAGTGCTGTTTGAGCGTCTGGCCCTGTTTTTTTAGCTGGCTGGCACTGCCGCCAAGGCCGATGTTGACGTATCCATTGGCTTTCGGCACATACCAGGCATAACCCGGCAGATGGTTTTCAAAAAACCACAGGTAACATTGCTCGTCTTGCAGCGGGTGGGGGAATTCCTCCTCCATCGCCACGATTAAAGTTCCGGGTGCAGGGGCTTCGGCAGAAAACAGGGCTTTTTTGACCGGGCAATGGGTTCCGCCGGCCCCCACCAGGTACTCGGCGGTGAATTGGTCATCTACCACAAAGCGGCCGCGCACCTGGCTTATTCGCTCCACCCGGTGGGTATGCGTTTCCACCCCGGCCCGTTGCAGCAGCCAGTGGTCAAACTCCACCCGGCGGATGGCGTATTGCAGGGTGCGCAGGCGGAACTTGAATCCGCCCAGGGCAACCCGGAAGTGCCGGTAAGTGACCAGCCCGTGCGGGTATTCCTGAGGCTGGATTTCCAGGCTGTGGAAGGTCTGCGGGGTCAGCCAGCCGGCACAGGGTTTGAAGCGCGGAAATTCCGCCCGATCGAGCAGGATACAACCCACGCCGGCCTGCTTCAGCTTGTGGGCACAGGCGGCTCCCGCCGGGCCTCCCCCAACGATGATGACATCCGTGTGGATCATATCAATCCCTCACACGAAGCGGCATTCGGGCTGGGGTGTGCCGATGCGGGTGAAGACCATCTGCCACAGTTGCTGGTGGCGCGAGCGGAACCCGCCGGCGCTGCTCAGCAGGTAATAGCGCCACATGCGGAAGAAGCGCTCCCCGTATTTTTCTTTCAGGTCCGGCCAGGCGCGCTCAAAATTGGCATACCAGGCCATCAGGGTGGGGTCGTAATGCGGGCCAATGTTATGCAGGTCTTCCAGGACAAAGCGGTGTTCCATGGCTGCTGCCAGGTTGCGCAGGGAGGGCAGCACCCCATTGGGGAAGATGTAGCGGTCCGTCCAGGGCTCGCCGCTGGTGAGGCTAATGTTGGAGCCGATGGTATGCACAAAGCCGATGCCGCCCGGTTTCAGGCAGCGATCCACCACCTGCATATAGACCGGGTAATTGTGCGGCCCCACATGCTCCATCACGCCGATGGAAATGACCGCATCGTACTGGCCTTGTACCTCGCGGTAATCTTGCAGGCGCAATTCCACCGGCAGTCCGCGGCACAGCTCCATGCCCAGCGCCACCTGTTCCCTGGAGACGGTCACGCCCAGCACAGATACTCCGTACTTCTCGGCGGCATATTTGGCAAAACTCCCCCAGCCGCAGCCCAATTCCAGCACCTGCATGCCGGGTTTAAGGCCGATCTTGCGGCAGACCAGGTCCAATTTTGCCTCCTGGGCATCATCCAGGTTCTGGGCGGTGCGCCAGTAGCCGCAGGTGTAGTTGAGCCGTTTATCCAGCATGGCACGGTAGAGATCGTTGCCGAGGTCGTAATGCTGCACGCCCACCTGGTAGGCCCGCCCGCGGGATTGGCGATTGAAGAGTTTGGCGCGCAGGGTGTGGTAGAGATAACGGGTGTTGTTGCGGACTTTTTCATCCAGCCGGGCCTGCAGCACCCGGTTGATGAATTCATCCAGGGCGGCGCAATCCCACCAGCCCTCCACGTAGGATTCGCCCAGCCCGAGCGAAGCATCGCTTAAAACGCGCCCGTAAAATTTTGGGTTATGAACCTGGATCTCCCAGGGTTGGCTGCCGTTTACCTCGATCTCGGCCTGGGCCAATAAATCTCGCAGGATTTTCTCTGCCTGATCCATTGCTGCACCTCCATTTTCAGATCTGGAATGGATAAAT
>CALESS010000215.1 GCA_937907495.1 uncultured Anaerolineaceae bacterium | reverse complement strand
GATGGCGGGGAAATTGTGGAGCGAAAAACCCGCAAACAGCGCGTTTTCTATGGCTGTGAAAATTATCCAAACTGTGATTTCACCAGTTGGAAAAAGCCGATCGCCATACCCTGCCCAAAATGCGGTGGTTTACTGGTGATTGCCAATAAACGTGAATTTCAATGCAATCAATGTTCTGAGACGTTTTTACAAGAAGAAATATTGCAGAATTCGCCGGATAAGGCATAGAACTTGCAACATTGATAGCAACAATGGATTTTACCCTGTTGCGATAATATGAACTTTGTTCTAAAATACTATTATCAAATAACAGGCTATTGTGCAATCCGAACATGAGGAGTGTGTGAAATGGAAAAAATTCAAGGTTATCTCAAACGACCGCTCGTAACCGCCATCATTGGCCTCGTGGTCGGTTTGCTCATCGGTCTGCCAGTTCTTGGCTGGTGGCTCTTCCCGGTGCAGTGGACGGATGCTTCCGTGAAGCATTTACGTGCCGACTTGCAGCAGGACTACTTGCGCATGGCGATTGAATCATACGCCCGGACTCCGGACCCTGTCCTGGCTACCTTACGCTGGAATGAAATTGGTGCGGCGGCGCCTGATCTCTTGAACCAATTACTGGCGGATCAGAATATGAACGCCCAGGAAGTTGTGATGTTTAAAAACCTGGTACAAACCGGGGTATCAGTCACTACACCGGTCGCAGGTGAAACCCCCGTGCCCGGTACAGCGGAGGAGGGCAAAGGATCCAACAGTGCCCTTATTTTCCTGGTGCTCTGCCTGGTACTGCTGGTGATTGGCGGCGCGTTGGCTTATGTCTTCCTGATCCGTAAGCGTTTTGGAAGTGGAACTGGCAGCCGGCCTTTAGCCCACCAAGAGGCGGAGGTGATCAGCCGGAATGCAGTGCGCACAGATTACGCAGCCGAAGGCATGGAAGCGCCGATTGTCCAGTTTGTGAAGACATACAAGATCGGGGACGACCATTTTGATACCTCCGACAGCATCGAATCTCCGTCGGGTGAATTCCTCGGTGAATGCGGCATCGGCATCTCCGAACCGATTGGAGTGGGTGAACCGAAGAAGGTAACCGCTTTCGAGGTTTGGCTCTTTGACAAAAATGATATCCAGACGGTCACCAAGGTTTTGATGAGCGAAAACGCCTTCAATGACCCGCAGATGCGGCAGAAGCTGCAATCCAAAGGCCAACCCGTAGTATTGCAGCCCGGTGAACGGATTGTGCTGGAGACCGCCACCCTGCAATTGGAAGCCCGTGTGGTGGAGATGGAATATGGACAGGGAGCATTGCCCATGGGCAGCTTCTTTGAGCATCTGACCATTGAGTTGGCAGTCTGGCCGAAAATTGCCGTTTGAGTGATGCAGGCAACTGCGCCAAAAATAAAAACACAGGCCGCCCGGAAGGGCGGCTTGTTGATTCTGGACAGGGAAATTTCTACCCGGGGCGGGAAGTGATTATTCGATGGAGAGGATCTTCAAACGGATTGCTCCCCCGGGGGTATCCACTTGAACCTCATCTCCGGGGTGGCAGCCAATGAGCGCCCGCCCGATGGGCGATTCGTAGGAAATCCGGCTGTTGCGAGGATCTGCCTCTCTGGGGCCGACCAGGTAATAGGTTTCAGGATCGAATCCCTCCTCCTGAACGGTCACAGTGGAACCGATGGTAACGGTGGAGGTATCCTGTTTCATATCATCAATCAAAACCACGTTCCGCAAATTATATTCAAGTTCTTGAATCCGGCCTTCGAGAAAGGCTTGCTCCTCTTTGGCGGCGGAATAGTCGGCGTTTTCAGAAAGATCTCCCTGCTCGATGGCTGCCCGCAAGCGCGCGGCAAGCTGCTCGCGCGAAGGACCTTTGAGAAATTCAAGTTCTGCTCGCAAACGGGCTGCACCTTCAGCAGTAAGATAAGACACTTCAGACATGTTAACTCCAGTAATTCTAAAAAATTAGGGCAGCAAAGCTGGATCAAATAGGCGGCGATGTTCATCAATTGCGTAACGGTCTGTCATGCCGGCAATATAATCGCAAACTGTGCGCTCCAGTCCACGGTCCTCTACCAGAGAAAGGACATGAGTGGGAAGGATGGATGGTTCTGCCCGATACGCGGAAAACAGGTCGGTGATGATCCGCTCCGCTTTAACCGCCATGCGAACCACCCGCCAGTGGCGATAAAGGTTCTGGTAGAGGAAATCTTTCAACTGGCGGTTTCGCCGGCGCATATCATCGGAAAAGCCGATCACATTATAAGGCAAGCGTTGTAATTCGTCTACCGAATGGACAGCGCTCTGTTTGAGCCAGGAATCGGTGGCATGGATGGCGTCGGTTACAGCCATACCCGTCAGGCGGCGGATGAGGCGGTGGCGGGTGAGATCATCCAGGTTGGCGCCTGCCCAACCGATGGAATCGCAGACGATTTCCCAGAGATCTATGCCAGCCAGCATCGGGACGGTAACCATGCCGGAGCGTAGCCCATCATCCAGGTCATGGGCGGTATATGCGAGTTCATCCGCGATGTTGCAGATTTGGGATTCCAGGTTCCCGCGCAATTCGGGATTAAAATCCCTGGCATCCGAGACATCGTACTCGGTTTCATGTTTGACCATGCCCTCCAGCACTTCCCAGGAAAGGTTAAGACCCGGAAACTCTGGATAGCGGCGTTCCAAAAAAGTGACGATGCGGAAAGATTGCTTGTTATGATCAAAGCCGCCGAAATCCTTCATCAAGCTCTGAAGGATCATCTCTCCAGAATGACCAAAGGCGGGGTGCCCCAGGTCGTGGGCCAGGCAGATCGCTTCCACCAGGTCTTCATTTGCGCCCAGGGCACGGGCGATCGTGCGGCCGATTTGTGTCACCTCCAGGGTGTGAGTGAGACGGGTACGGTAGTAATCACCTTCGTAGTTGATGAATACCTGGGTTTTATATTCCAGGCGCCGGAAAGCCGAGGTGTGCAAAACGCGGTCGCGGTCTTTTTGAAATACGGTGCGATATTCGGCTTCGTCTTCCGGGTAATGCCGCCCTTTACTATTCTTGGCGTGCATGCCATAAACGGCAAGGGATTGATCTTCCAGGTTTTCCAGCATCTCGCGGGAGAAGAGCATTTTGCCTCCAAAAGCTATGGGGTTGAAAGGGTGGTACCGGGGAACTCCCCCAGTAAGGCGGAGCGGAGAGTGCCAGGCTGAAGCCCGGAAAAGATGGAAATTTTCAAACCCGGATTAGCTGCCAACAAGGTCATCATGGTGTTCACTTTTTGAATCATACCACCGGTCACATCCACCGAAGAGGAACCCGACAGGCTCCGGACGACTTGGGGGAGGTTAGCCGGGGTGATTTCTGGAATGACCCGCTCTCGCGCCGGGAAGGAATCCCAGATTCCTGCTTCGATGCCCGCCAGGAGAATCCGGCAAGGATGGAAGGTTCGGGCGAGATGCGTAAATACCTCCTCGGTGGAGAGGATGGTGCCCCCGAGAGACTGGTCGAAGATTACATCTCCCTGAATAACGGGAATCAGACCGGCATGCAGGGCAGAGAGGATAGGCGCGGTGAAGGATTGCTGGATGAGGCGGTTGCGGGTGGTGAGCCAGGAGGAGGGTGGAAAGGAAAGGACGGGCAGTGCAGCTTCCGAGAGGGTGTTGATGACCCTCTGGTTAAGATCACGAGCATCCTTCCAGACCTCAGCGAAACCGAGCCACTGCCGTGGAGTTTGCACGCCTTGGCGGGTTTTGTGGCGGCTGGCGGATGGGTGACCGAAGGAGCCTGATCCATGACCGATGACAAGTTTGAGCGAGGGGTTGAGATCGAGGGCGGATTTAATTTCTGCTGCCAGCTGGTGAAGGATCTCCTGCCGGACAGTGCGTTCTTGATCTTTATCGGTGATCAGTGAACCGCCTAATTTAAGGAAGTACAGGTTGTCCATGGGAAATGGATACATTTGCGGGTGATTCCGTGGTGATGATGGTACTCCGAGCGCCCGCCTGGACCAGGGCTGATGCGACATCTGCCGCCTGGTCAGGGTTCACCAGGGCGATGATATTACCTCCCCGGCCCCCACCGGATAGCTTGGAACCCCATGCTCCGGCAAATAAGGCGGCATCCAGCAGATAGTCCAATTTTGGACAAGAGACGCCCATTTTCTTTAGAATCGCCTGGTTGGCATTCATCAGAGGCCCCAGAGATTCGACTGGACCTCGTTCCAAAATCTGGCGGGCTTCCAGGACGATTGAACGGATTTGATCAAAATAGCTTTCAAAGGCCGCGGGTTCTTCCTGCCAGCCCTTCCGCACATCGGTTACCACTTCCAGGGTGGTGGATGTAATCCCGGAATCTGCGATGACCAGGGTAAATTCCTGACCGAGGTGGACTTTCTGAAGGGGTTGCCCGCGCACGAAATAGATCGGCTGTTCATAGGTGATGACCGTATTGTCTATTCCAGAGGGGGTGCCATGGTAAATTTTCTCGATTTGATAGGTCAGCGAATTAATCTGCTCGGCGGGAAGAGAATGCTCGAATGACCCCAACAGGCCGCGCAGGATGGCAACTGATATCGCAGCCCCCGAACCCATACCGCTGGCAAGCGGTATGGTGGAGGATAATGCAATCGTAAATCCGGGCAGGGCATCCAAACGCAGCGCTTTTTGAAATAAACGCAGCAATACAGCGATTGGTTGGCTGGAGGTGAGATCCAACCGGCCCTGAATACCAATTTGGGGTGCATCTAACCAGATGTCGTGAGGGAATTCCGGATTTGCCTGGTCAATTGTTGCGACCGCCTGTACCTGGTGGACGGGGATGGCGATCGCCGGACGGTTATATACAACGGCGTGTTCACCGAATAGAATGATCTTTCCGGGGGCAGAAGCTTTGAAATTTTTCATGATATTGGAATGGGTTGCGTATAAAAGACGATGACCACCGATATCATCCACAGCAGGATGGTCACCTGTAAGGGGCGGTCGGAGAGGAGTAATTCTTCCGGCGCACCACCAGCCTGTTTAACCTGGATCAGGTAAAGATAACGGAAGATACCAAACAGGACAAAGGGAATGGTCAGCATCATGGTGTGATTGGCCGGGACATTGGGGGCGTTAAAGGTATATAAACTGTAGGCGATGATGGTGGTGCTGCTCACGATGGTGATCAGTTGATCCAGGAAGGGGATGGTATAGCCGTCCAAAACCCGGCGGGTAAGCCCGCCCCGGTGAGTGCCCGGAGAAGTATCCCCCGAAGGGGAAAGAGGCGTGGTTGGCATTACAGCCAGCATGGTCAGCTCAGCCCTGCGTTTGCCAAAGCCGATATACAAGGCAAAGAGGGTCGTGACCACATACAGCCAGGGAGAAAACCGTTCAATCACGATCAGGCTGACGCCGGCTGCCACCCGCAAAACAAAGCCAGTGGAGATAATCAGCACATCCACCAACGGGATGTGCTTGAGCCATTTTGAATAAGCCAGCATGAGGACGAAATAAATGGCGATAATGACGGCGAAAGATTTGGAGAGGAACCAGGCTGCGGGCAGGCAAACCACCATGATGGCAACCGCAGTCAGCCAGGCGACCCGGATGGGGACTTTGCCAGAGGCGATGGGCCTGGTTCGTTTTTGCGGGTGACGGCGGTCGGCCTCCACATCGGCGATATCGTTGATCAGATAAATGGCACTGGAAACCAGTGAAAAGATGAAAAAACCAGCCAGGGAGACGATCAAGGCTGGAAGATGAGTCAATTGGCGGTCAAAGACCAGGGCGGCCAAAACAAAGGCGTTTTTGGTCCATTGCTTGGGGCGCATTGTTTTAATCAGGCCTTTAAACATGGCATAATCTTATCACAAGTTTTTCGCATAGTTCAGGTAAAATTGACATGCAATGGCAAAAAACCGTCTGGATATTCTCATGGTGGAACGCGGGCTGGCTGTCAGCCGATCTTTGGCACAACGCCTGATAATGGCCGGGCAAGTGCGGGTGAACGGGCAGGTGGCCCTCAAGGCTTCTGACCAGGTGGAGTTGGGAAGTGAAATCCATCTCGATTCAGGCCCGAAGTATGTTTCTAGAGGCGGGGAAAAGTTGGAAGCAGCCTTGAGTGCCTTTGGTTTGGAGACGATCCGCGATTGGGTATGTGTGGATGTAGGGTCTTCCACGGGGGGCTTCACAGATTGCCTGTTGCAGCACGGCGCGGCGAAGGTGTATGCAGTGGATGTGGGCTATGGCATTCTCCATTGGAAGTTGCGGCAGGATGAGAGGGTGGTGCTGATGGAGCGGACCAATGCCCGGCATGTCAATGGCTTCCCGGAAGTGATTCAATTGGTAACCGTGGATGCTTCCTTCATCTCTTTGAAGATTTTACTACCGGTCATCCGGGGCTGGTTGGAAGATCACCTCCTGCAATGGCCCAATCCACAGGTGGTGGCGTTGATCAAACCGCAATTTGAGGCGGGCCGGCAAGATGCTGCCAAAGGTGACGGTGTAATCCGGGATGCGGCGATCCATCAGCGGGTGATTGAGGAAATTGAAGAATTTGCCCGGCAGCAAGGGTTTGGTGTCCAAGGTATTATCCGCTCGCCATTAACCGGGCCGAAGGGGAATGTGGAATTCCTGCTGCATTTGATCCTTGGCGCAGCAGATGGACCACAATTGCCATTGGCAGAAATTGTATGAGATTGCAGAAGAAACCCCGGTATGTACGACAGGAGCGGGTATGAGGCTAGGCGGCTTGTTGTATTATTTACGCTCCCTTCCCACCCTGCTGCGAGGGGTAAAAAACCTGGGATCGGTGGCGGCAATGGCATTGTCCGCGTCTCATCCAACAAGAAGGATCCAACTGGCGGACGGCAGCAGCTTTTTGGTGAATACGCTGCTGGATGTGTGGGTCTTGAAGGAGACCTGCCTGGACCGGCAGTATGAAACCTTTGGTGAGACAATCCAGGATGGCTGGACGGTCGTGGATATCGGGGGCGGTTGGGGAGATTTCGCGGTCAGCATTGGTCGCAGGAATCCCAAATGCCGGGTGATTGCCTTTGAACCTTTTCCACCCTCTATTGAGCTTTTTGAGAAGAATACCAGCCTTAACCAGGTAGAAAATGTACAGCTTGTGGCAAAAGCAGTGGGCCAGCAATCCGGTCGGATGCACCTTTCCACCCAAAACACAGAAGCAGTTCAGCTCAGCACGGCACAGATGGATGGCGGTCAGGGGTTGATGGTGGAAGGTATCACACTCGGAGATGCCTTTGAGACTTTACAGATCGAAGTGTGCGATTTCCTGAAAATGGATTGTGAGGGCGGGGAATATGAGATCCTTTTTTCCGCACCCGAAGATGTCATTCAAAGAATCAAACGCATCTGCCTGGAAACGCACGATGGGGTGACGCAATATTCTCACCGTGACCTGATTGAATACTTGCACAAACACGGTTTCCAGACCCGGTTTGAAACCAACCCGGTTCATTCCAACCTGGGGATGTTATATGGCTATCGTCTTTCTGGCGCGGCGAATTGAAGCCCGGTCCGCCTTCATTATTTTGCCGAGAAAAGCAGAATTTCGGTTATACTTCTATATTCT
>CALESS010000214.1 GCA_937907495.1 uncultured Anaerolineaceae bacterium | reverse complement strand
ATGGAAATTCGCCCCAGAGCGCCGGTTTTGCGCGCCACCCCGACCATGGCCTCTTTCATCGCGACCGCAGATTGGAACCGCTCTGACGGCAAATACTGTAAGGCCGTATTGACCACGGTCTCAAATTCGATGGAGATACTGTTATTAATTTGTCGGATTGGCCGCTCGCCAAAGGTAAAAGGTGGTTCCAGGCGCGGGTCGCGCCGGGTAAGAATGTGATGCAGCGTCGCCCCCAGTGCATAAATATCCGCCTGCGGCGAAGCTTCCCCGCGGTATTGCTCCGGAGGGGAATATCCCTCGGTTCCGATCATCGTTCCCTTATGCCCCATGCGGAACACCTTCGCAATACCGAAATCTACCAGCACCACCCGCCCATCCTGGTTGATCATGATATTCGAGGGCTTGATATCCCGGAAAATGATCGGTTCTGGCTTGTGGTTATGCAGAAATTCCAGCACATCACATAATTCAATCGCCCAGCTAATCACCTGGTCTTCCGGGATGAATTGCTGCGTGGAACTCAACACCACTTCCAGGTCGCGCCCATTGATATATTCCAATACCAGGTAAGAGCGCTCATCCAGCGAGAAGAAATCATAAATCTTGGGGATCGCCGGGTGAGACAAAGCCACCAGGATATGGGCTTCCCGCTCAAAATTCTGCACGATCGTCTGCCGCACCAATGGGTCTGGCGCAGAGTTGATCATCTCTTTGACGGCAACCAGCTTGATTACATTCGGAAAGTGCAAATCCCGGGCGCGATAAACCGATCCCATGCCCCCCACACCGATCACATCCTGGATGGCATAACGATCTTCGAGGACGGTACCGGGGGTTAGCTGCCGGGCATCGGATTTCCCATTCCCCAGATTTTGCGTGATGCGATGAGTATCCAGACATGCCTCCTAAAACTTCACCCGCTATCATTATAATAGCCCGGTGCATATTTGTGCAAAACCCACACCCCTAACGTATTGTTGATGGATTTTGATTCGTTTACATCCTGAAAGTCAGGCAGGCAAATTTCCCCAGAGGATGCAACACCGTTTTAATTTAATGTAATTATATGCTCCACTCGCTTTTTTTACAACCGGATTTATGAACTCAATTCGAAGTCCTGTCAATCCTTTTCCCACCTTCCCACATCTTAAACGCAGCCTACCCATTCCATTAGCTGGTTCTTAAATTTCTTCTTTCAAATAATGTTATACTTTTGAAGAAATTACCTCAAAAACACGCATAGGATGAACGATGGATCGGATTTTCCTGACCGCCTTACGCATTTTAGAGTTTGTTTTGTTGATCGGTGTCCTGGCTTTCCTGCATGAATTGGGACATTTCCTAATGGCAAAACTCGGAAAAATCAAAGTCAAGGAATTCGGCTTTGGCTTTCCGCCCCGCATGCTGAAGCTCTTCACCTGGCGGGGGACTCTCTTCTCCCTTAACTGGATCCCTTTCGGCGCCTTTGTCATGATGGAAGGGGAAAACGATCCCCAGGCCGATGGCTGGTTGACCACCTCCAGCCCGTGGGCCCGCCTGGGCACCTTGCTCGGCGGTCCGGTCATGAACCTTCTGACGGGCATCCTCATTTTTGCCGTCATCTTCATGAAAACCGGCGCCCCCGATTACTCCCGGGTCAGCATCTACCAGGTGGCGCCAAATACCCCTGCGGAAGTCTCTGGCATGTTGGTGGGCGATGTGCTGGTCGCCTTGGACTCCACCCCCATTGAATCAATAGACCAAATGCGCACCTTGATTGCACAAAATCTGGGCCAGCCCGTCACCATAACCCTGGAACGCGACAACCAGCTTCTGGATGTTACCCTCACACCCCGCGCCAACCCGCCTCCGGGGCAGGGCGCCATTGGCATTGTGATGACCAATCCCTTTATCCCGGTTTCCTTCCCCAGGGCTGTATCCTTCGGAGCGCAGGAAACAGCCTTCCAAATTGAACAATTGCTGGCCCTGCCCGGTCAGCTTATCCGCGGTTCCATCGCCCCCGAGCAAGCCCGCGTCGTGGGGGTGGTGGGCATGTACGACCTCTTCACACAGGCTCAAGAGTTGGACCAGGAAACTGCCGCACAACCCGCTGCACCATTCCCGGCGGTATTTGTTTTGCGCCTGGCGGCCACCATTTCCATCGCCCTGGGGTTTGGCAACTTGTTACCTCTCCCCGCGCTGGATGGCGGGCGGATTATCTTCCTCCTGCCGGAGCTGCTCTTCCGCAAACGGGTTCCCCCCTCCTGGGAAGCCACAATCCACGGCATCGGCTTCATCCTTCTGATTCTCTTAATGGTCTGGATTACACTTCAAGACATCATCAATCCGATTACGATTCCATAAGGTAAACCTGATTGGAGGAAAAAATGCCCTCTCGACAAGAACCGAAATTCTCAGCCGCCATGCAAGAGTTGACCGATCTCAGCCGGCCTTATGAGCCAACCTTGCTCCATCTTTTTTCAGATCTCACTCCAGAGGAGTTGAAAACCTTCAAACTTGCCTGGCCCGAAATTCCACCCGAACGGCGGGTGCGCTTTATGGAACTCGTGGAAGAATTAAAAGAGGTTGACACCCGCTATTTTTTTGTGGATGTTGCTCGTTTCGCCCTGGAAGACCTCAACCCCAAAGTCCGTGCCAGTGGCTTGCGCCTCCTCTTTGAAGAAGAGGATTTGAAACTGATATCCCTCTTCATCCGCATGATGAACAAAGACCCGGAACCCGAAGTGCGCGCCACTGCCGCTGGCGCACTCGGATTTTTTATCTACCTCGGCATGCTGTAAGAAATTCCCGAAGACCAGGCAATCCGCGTGGTGGATGCCCTGGTGGTCAAAATGAATGGGGATGATCTGCCCATCGTCCGCCGGCGGGCACTGGAATCCATGGGGTATGCCACCCGGCCCGATGTGGATGCCCTTATCCGCAATGCCTATCTCAGTGGGGATAAGGAGTGGATGGCCTCCGCCTTATTCGCCATGGCACGGTCCGGTTTGGAAAGCTGGGAGAAATATGTCCTGGCAGAGCTGGAGAATGAAGAGCCCGATGTTCAAGTCGAAGCCATCCGGGCAGCCGGTGAACTGGGGCTGGAATCCGCACGCGAAACCCTGATAGACTTGCTCGAAAATTCCGAATTGCTGGATGACGAAGTCCGCCTGACAACTTTGATCTCCCTGGCTGGGATTGGCGGAGAAGGTGTGCGGGAATTAATGCTCCAGGCACTTGAAGAAAGCGAAAGCGAAGAAGAGATGGCAATCATCGAGGATGCCCTCGAAGAATTAGATTTTAACGAGGAAATTGCACGCCCGCTGCTCTTCAACTTTGATGATTTGGACTCTGAAGAAGATGATGAATTTGACCCGGAACCCCCAATGGAAGACGAAGGTCCAAGCTCGGATGAACCCAAGAAAAAACGCAAACGCCATTAACCTCTTCTCTCTTTTCCTCATCTTGCTGCTGATGGCCGGTTGGGCCGGCTCCCCTTTCCCGGCTGCTGCCAGTGCGTCCGCGGAGGTCCGCTTTGAGGATGTAGCCGTCTTCTATCAATTTGGCGATCAAGCCACCTTTCAAGCCCGTGTGGAGGCCCCTTCCCCCATTGTTGAAGTGGTCCTGCTGATTCAATCTGCCCCATACCCCCCCATCAACCAGGCCTTAACCTTGGAAGAAGGCAACCAGGTTGTATTCCAACTGGATTTGCAAAAGAACGATATTCGCCCCTTCAGCCTGGTGGATTACTGGTTCAAAGGCAGGTTAAAAAACGGCTCAACATTTGAATCGGATCACTATTCATTTGATTACATAGACAACCGCTTCGAATGGCAATTCGCCTCCGATAGCCGTTTTCAAGTTTTCTGGAATTCACCAGCCCTGGCGTTGGGAGATACGGTGCTCCAGGTCGCGCTGGAAGGTCTTCGTTCCGCCGTTACCCTTCTTCCCGTTTCTCCCCCTTTGCCCATCCGCATTTTTGTCTATGACTCTGGCGAGGAAATGCATGAGGCCCTTCAATTGGGCCGTTTAAGCTGGGTTGCCGGCCACACGGACCCGGATATCAACGTCATCCTGATCTCACTCCCTCCGGCACTGGAGCAGCGCCTGGAGTTGGAACGAATTCTCCCTCACGAACTCATGCACATCTTGCAATACCAGGTGACCGGCGACCAAAATCAGGATACACCGCTCTGGCTGCGGGAGGGGTTGTCATCCCTGGCAGAAATTTACTCCAACCCCGATTACGCCCGCTCGCTCGATCAGGCCATCCAAAATGATTCTTTGCTGCCCATGGTCAGCTTATGTGAAAGCTTCCCGAATGAGGCTTCCCTCGCCCTCCAGGCCTACGCTCAATCCACCTCATTTGTTGGCTATTTGGTAGATCGCTTTGGCATCAGCACCATCCAATCCCTCCTCAAAAACTATGCCGATGGAATGAGCTGCGAGAGTGGTATTTTAAGCGTGTATGGAAGCGACTTGAACCTGCTGGAAAGCCAATGGAAACAGGAAGAGCTCGGCCTGGATATTGGCCGGCTGGCCTGGCGCGGCTTGTCGCCCTATCTTTTCCTGGCTGTCCTTTTG
>CALESS010000213.1 GCA_937907495.1 uncultured Anaerolineaceae bacterium | reverse complement strand
AAGGAGCTGCGCCTCATTCTCACCTTTCTACTACTCATCTGGCAGGGGTTGGGCGGCGGCCTGGCAGCGAACGCCTGGCAATTAATGATCGGCAAACTGATTCCCTCCCAATACCGCGGGGCTTTTTTTGGCTTTCAATCTGCCGCCGCCAATCTGCTTTCCTCCGGTTCAGCGGTGCTTGCGGGTGTCATCCTGGAAAAATTGGCCTCCCCGCTGGATTTCACCCTCCTCTTCTTCTTCGCCGTAATTGGTTTTACCATTTCCTGGTACTTCCTCAACCTCACCCGTGAACCGGAAGACAACCCCGTTGAGGAAGAAACCTTCTCCATCCCCCTCTGGCACACCATTCGTAGAATCCTCAAGGCAGATGCGTCCTTTCGTTGGTTTCTCATCTGCCGGTTCCTGCTCCAGTTTGGCTTCATGGCTTCCGCCTTTTATACCGTCTATGCGGTGCGTGTTCATCATGTTACGGAAACGACTGCCGGTATTCTCGCCAGTGTTCTGATGATTACCCAGACGGTTGCCAATCCGTTGCTGGGCTGGCTGGGAGATCGTTGGAGCCGGAAATGGCTGATGGTCCTGGGGGCCATTGCCTGTTTTTTCAGTTGCGTTTTGGCCTGGCTGGCGCCTTCGGTGGGGCTGTTCTATGTGGTCTACATTTTGATCGGCCTGGCGAACACCATCTACTGGACGGTCGGCCTGGCTTTCACCCTGGATTTTGGTGCTGAAAATGAGCGCGCCACCTATGTTGGCCTGGCAAACACTCTCATTGCCCCCGCAACCTTTATTGCTCCCATCCTGGGCGGCTGGCTGGTGGATTTGTTCAATTACTCCCTTACCTTTATTCTCGCCGCCATTGCCTCCCTCCTTACCGCGGTGGCGTACATCGTTTTCGTGCGCGACGTCCCTGCCCATTCCATCCGGGGATAAGAAAAAGGCCTCCTGCGATCAGAAGGCCTTCTTGTGCTGGGGGCAAAGGATTCGAACCTCTACAGGCACATCCAGAGTGTGCAGTCCTGCCGTTAGACGAGCCCCCAAAACCCAACGGCCAAAATTATAGCACAGCCCTTCTGCCCTGTCCAGAAATTTTGCCAACCTGCGAGCGCCAGGAGATTGCTTAAATTTTTATCTCTGCCGCCCAATTCAGGCTATAATCCACCCCATCTGCGGAGGTACTCCATGTCAATCGTCAATCTGCTTGCTCACCAATTATCATCATCTCGCCTGGATGCTCTTGTCCTCTTGCCGGGACCCAGCCTGACCTACCTGACCGGCTTGCACTTTCATCCCAGCGAAAGGCCGGTTACCCTCATCCTTACGGATGAGAAAAATATCCTCATCGTGCCGGGGCTGGAGGCTGGTAAAAGCGCCCAAACCACCCTCCCGGTGGAAGTGGTCACATTTTCAGATAATCCCGCAAGCTGGCAGGCCGCCTTTGATACGGCAGTCCAAACCCTTCGGCTGGAACATGCCCGCATTGGCGTTGAATCTTCTCGCATGCGCTTCCAGGAATTAAACTTTCTGCAACATGCAGCGCCTGCTGCGGATTTCTCCTCCGCCGATGACCTGCTGGCAGCCATGCGGATTCAGAAAAACTTCGCAGAGATCCAGGCCATGCAGACTGCCGTGAAAATTGCCGAAAACGCCCTGCTCGCCACCTTGCCCATGGTCAGAACCGGCGTCACCGAAGCCCAAATCGCCTTCGAGTTGACGATCAACCTCATCCGCGCTGGCTCACGCAACGGGTCCTCCTTCGATCCCATCGTTGCTTGCGGACCCAACGCCGCCAATCCGCATGCCACTGTGTCCGATCGTCCTGTTCAATCCGGTGAATTGTTGATCATTGATTGGGGTGCCACCTATCAGGATTACATCTCCGATTTGACCCGCACTTTTGCCATCGGTCCGGTGGAGGATGAACTTGCCCGCATCGTCGAGATCGTACACCAATCCAATGCCGCCGGGCGGATGGCCAGTCAACCCGGCGTTACTGCCGGATCCATAGACCGGGCAGCCCGAACGGTCATTGAAGAAGCCGGCTACGGCGAATTTTTCATCCATCGTACGGGACACGGCATCGGCATGGAAGTGCACGAGCCGCCTTATATCTATGCGGAAAACGACCTGGTTATGCGCCCCGGGATGGCTTTCACCATTGAACCCGGCATCTACCTGCCCGGTAAAGCTGGTGTCCGCATTGAAGATAATGTCATTATCTCCGAACAGGGTTGCTCTGTTCTTTCCAGCCTGCCGCGGGAACTGATCCACCTGGGGGAGCCGGCCTGAGATGTCCCGCCTTGTAACAGGTTCTGAGCCTTACCTCTTCCCCGCTGGCCGCACGGGTTGCATTCTGACGCATGGATTCACCTCCATGCCCGAAGAAACCCTTCTCCTCGGCAAATTTCTTGCCGAGAATGGCATCACCGCCCTGGGGGTGCGGCTGGCAGGGCACGGATCCACGCCTCAAGACCTGCGCCACACCCAGTGGACGGATTGGCTGTTGGATTTGGAAACCGCCTATTCCCTGCTTGCCAATCTCACCGATCGCATTCTTTTCATCGGTCAATCCATGGGGGGAATTCTTTCACTGATTTCATCCACCGAGCTGCCCGTAGCGGGGGTCGTCACCCTTGCCACGCCCGCCTCTCCCATCCCGACCCGGATTCCATTTGGGTTCTACTTCCAGCGCGTTTTCTTCCCCACCATGTATAAAGGGGCTGGCAAAGACCGCCAATCTCCCGGTGCCCGGCGCGAACCGGATTATCCTGCTTATCCTTCTTACCCATCCAAAATTCACTTCGAAGTCCACAAACTTCAGCTCCAATTGAGGAAATCCCTGCCCCTTGTCTCGGCCCCTGCGCTGATCATTCAATCCAAAGATGACCCCTGGGTTCCGGAATCCAATGCTGAATTTATTTACTCCCAGATCAAATCCCTCCAGAAATCAATTTTCTGGCTGGAAAAAGCCGGGCATTCGATCTTGTTAAGCGATGATCGCGGCCTGGCCTTCCAGGCCATCCTCAATTTCATCCAGGAACTCCCACCCGTATGAATCGGGATTTATTCCTGGTTGCTTTTTCCCTGTTTTTCTGGGGCATCGGAGAAGGTATGTTCACCTACTTCCAGCCCATTTACCTGGCACAATGGGGTGCATCTCCGATCCTGATTGGCTCAATCCTTGGCGCCATGGGGGTTGCCATCCTCCTCTTCCAGATCCCCGCCGGCCTGCTATCGGATAAGTTCGGTTCCCGCCCCTTTATGTGGGGTTCGTGGATGTTTGGCGCTCTCTCCGCACTGGTGATGGCCCTGGCAAACTCTTTGGCTGTTTTCGTCATCGGCATGCTGATGTACGGCCTCACCTCCTTCGTTCTCGCTCCCATGAACAGCTATATCGCTGCCCGCCGTGGCAAGTGGTCTGTAGGCCGGGCCATCACCTTCACCACCGCCCTCTTCAATTTTGGCATGGTCATTGGTCCCACCCTTGGCGGAATGATTGGAGAATCCCACGGCCTGCCCCTGGTCTATCGCATCGCCGCCGGTCTATTTGTTGTCTCCACAATTTTGGTCCTGTTTGTTTCACCGGCGCCTGCAGAGCAGCAGCACTCTTCCCGGAAATCCATCAAGGCCTTGCGCTCGAATCATTCCTTTATCTGGTTATTGTTGTTGGGTTTTTTGGTTTCCCTCTCCACTTACTTTCCCCAACCCCTCTCCCCCAACTTCCTGCAAGAGATTCGCCATCTCGATCTCTCTCAGGTCGGGCAGATCGGTTCGATCGGATCTTTGGGAACCGCCCTCATCGCCCTGTTGCTCGGTCATCTCAATCCCGCCGTCGGCATCCTGGCAGGCCAGGCCGTTCTGATGGTTTTTTCCATCGTCCTTTGGAAATCCACCAGCCCCTGGATGCTGGGCTTTGGCTACTTATTCATCGGTGGCTACCGCCTGTGCAAAGCCATGCTGCTCGCCATGTCCCGCCAGATCACCCAATCCCGCAACACCGGTCTGGCCTTTGGTCTGCTTGAAACCGCCAATGCCATTGCTTTGATGCTTGCCCCGATTGCGGCAGGTTTTCTCTATACCTTCAATCCCATCTACGTTTATCCTGGCAGCCTGGTTCTACTCATTCTCGTTTTCATTTTTTCCACACTCATCCTCCCGCGTCTTTCCCGTTCACACCTGGAGGCTCCCGTCCCCTCACTCTCGGAGAAGTAAATGCTTACAATTCACACCCTTATCCTTGGACCATTGGAAAACAATACGTATATTCTAGGGGATGAAAAATCTGGCGAAGCCGCGGTTGTGGATCCCTCCTTTGAGCTGGAACCAATGTTGGACCTGCTGGAGGAAAACGAATATCGTTTGCGCTTCATCTTGCTGACCCATGCCCACTTTGACCATATGGTCAATGCCCTGACCCTGTCCAACCACTACGAATCCCCGGTGAAAATCGCCCTTCACCCCTCCGACTTGCCCCTGTGGGAGAACGGCGGCGGCGCCTCCCTCTTTGGCCTCACCTTTCAACCCGATCGGGCGCCTGGTTTCCATTTTCATCACGGTCAGAAAATCCACCTCGGCCAGGAAGAAATCGAAATCCGCCACACACCCGGGCATTCACCCGGCTCTGTGATCTTTGTCCTGCATGGCAATCAAATAGCCCTCACCGGAGATTTGATCTTTTACCGCGGCGTTGGTCGGACGGATTTACCCGGCGGAGACCCTCATTCCCTCATTGAGAGCATTCAATCCCAAGTTTTCACCCTTCCCCCTGCTTACGGCCTCCTGCCCGGTCACGGTCCGGCCACCACCGTAACAGATGAAATTAAACTCAATCCGTTTCTCTGAAAAATATTCAATCCCGGCCGGATATTTTCTTTTCGCCACCTGCAGATCATCCATAAAAAAAGCTCCGGAGTATTTCTGCTCCGGAGCGATTACGTGGTATGGGTTACTTGGCAAACTCGGTTGCCCGGGTCTCCCGAATTACGGTCACCTTAATCTGACCGGGATATTGCATGGTTTCTTCAATCTTCTTGGCGATATCTCGTGCCAGCCGGGCTGATTCCAAATCGTCAATATCTTCCGGCTTCACGATAATCCGCACTTCACGACCGGCCTGGATGGCAAACGATTGCTGCACGCCTTTATAGGAGTTGGCAATGTCTTCCAATGCCCGCAGCCGTTTGAGGTATTGTTCCAGGTCTTCGCGGCGGGCACCCGGGCGCGCCCCGGAGATGGCATCCGCGGCTTCTGCGATGACCGCTTCCACGCTCTCCTGGTCCACCTCATGATGGTGGGAAGCAATCACATTCACAATCCGGGGGTGCACGTTATAGCGCCGGGCAAATTCTGCCCCGATCATGGCATGCGTACCATCGGTGTTATGATCCATTGCCTTGCCCAAATCGTGCAGCAATGCGCCGGCCTTGCTGACATCAATATCCGCCCCCAGCTCGGCAGCAATGACCGCCGCCAGCTTGCTTACCTCCACTGCATGCGCCAGTTGGTTTTGACCATAAGAGGTTCTGTATTTCAACCGGCCAAGAACTTTCAAAATCTCCGGGTGCAGCCCTGCCACCCCGGCTTCGAAAGCAGCCTCTTCACCGGCTTCGGCGATATCTTTTTCGACTGCTTTCTGTTCATCGGCCAGAATTTTCTCGATGTGGGCCGGATGAATTCGTCCATCCTGAATCAAGCGGGCGAGCGCCCGGCGGGCAATCTCCCGCCGCACCGGGTCAAAACAGGAAACCGTCACAGCTTCCGGCGTATCATCTACAATCACGTCCACGCCTGCGGCCTGCTCAAATGCCCGGATGTTGCGGCCATTCCGACCCACAATCCGGCCTTTCATATCATCATTTGGCAGAACCACTACTGAGGTGGTGACTTCTGCCACATGATCCGAAGCCACCCGTTGGATGGCATCCGCAATCAGCTCTCGAGCCCGTTTCTCGCCTTCTGCCCGGGCTTCCCCTTCAATCTGCCGGATGATGCGGGCCATATCGTTGCG
>CALESS010000212.1 GCA_937907495.1 uncultured Anaerolineaceae bacterium | reverse complement strand
ACAATGTGTTTAGGAGTACCTGGAAAAATCGTCGAGATATATGAAGGCGGCCCGTTCCGCATGTGCAAGGTGGATTTTGGCGGGGTCTTCCGCGAAGCCTGTATTGATACCTTGCCTGAAGCCAAAGTGGGAGATTACACCATCATCCATGCAGGTTTTGGGTTATCCCTGTTAAGCGAGCAAGAAGCCCAGGAATCGCTGGCTGCCCTCCGGGAGCTGGCAGAACTGGAAGCTGAATTGTTCCCGGATGAGGAATAGCTTTACCACGAAAGAAAACACCTTATGCGTTTTGTGGATGAATATCGCGACGCCAGCCTGGTGAAAACCGTTCTGGCGGAGATTCAAAAAATCGTTACTCGTCCGTGGACGATCATGGAAATTTGCGGAGGCCAGACTCATGCCATCCTCCATTATGGGTTGGATGAGTTGTTACCCCCGCAAATTGAATTAGTCCACGGCCCGGGCTGCCCGGTTTGTGTCACCTCACTGGAGTTGATTGACAAAGCGCTCGCCATTGCAGCCCAGCCGAATGTCATCTTCTGCTCTTTCGGCGACATGCTGCGGGTTCCAGGTTCAAACCAGGATCTCTTCTCCATTCGGGCGGCGGGCGGCCAGGTGAAGGTCGTTTACTCCCCCCTGGATGCAGTGAAAATCGCCCAACAGAACCCGGATAAACAAGTCGTCTTCTTCGCAATCGGCTTTGAGACCACCGCCCCTGCGAACGCAGCCAGCGTTTTACAAGCCCAGGCGCTGGGTATTGAGAACTATTCCATCCTGGTTTCCCAGGTTCGGGTTCCCCCGGCGATGCATGCCATCCTCAGTTCCCCTCAGAACCGGGTTCAAGCGTTTCTTGCGGCTGGTCATGTCTGCTCCATCATGGGATATTGGGAATATCCTCCCATCGCTGAGCGCTACCAGGTTCCTATTGTGGTCACCGGCTTTGAGCCATTGGACCTGGTGAACGGGATACTAATGACCATCCGCCAGCTGGAAGCGGGCACCAAACAGGTGGAGAACGCTTATACGCGGGTCGTTACAGAAGGAGGCAACCGGGCTGCCCAGCGGATGTTAAATCGCGTTTTCACAGGCTGTGACCGTAACTGGCGCGGCATCGGTAACATCCCCGATTCCGGCTGGAAGTTAAGCAATGAATTTTCATTTTTCGACGCGGAAACCCGCTTCGCTGTAGATCACATCCAAACCCGCGAATCTGAAATTTGTCTTTCCGGGTTGGTCTTGCAGGGTTTGAAAAAGCCCTTTGAATGCCCTGCCTTTGGCACCCTCTGCCGCCCGGAAAATCCTCTGGGTGCGACCATGGTCTCCTCCGAAGGTGCATGCGCTGCCTACTATCGCTACAAGAAATCATAAACCCACCATGACTCAATCCACCCTCCCACCCGCCTTTGAAGGCCCGGCTTGTCCCCTTCCGCTGCCCCATGCGGATCAAATCGTCATCGGCCACGGCTCCGGTGGGCGGCTTACCAACGATTTAATCCAGCAGGTTTTCTTGCTAGCATTCCACAATTCCGCCCTGCTGGCGGGCAATGACTTCGCCTCCCTCAACCTGGCAGACCTGCTATCGTCCGGAAATACACTGGCGGTTTCCACGGATTCACACATCATCACCCCGCTATTTTTCCCTGGCGGCGATATCGGTCGCCTGGCAGTTTGCGGTACTGTGAATGATGTCAGCATGTCCGGTGCCAAACCGCTCTATCTCACAGCAGGTTTCATTTTGGAAGAGGGTCTCTCGATCGAATTGCTGCAAAAAGTAGTCGCCTCCATGGCAGAAGCAGCCCGCGAGGCCGGGGTGGAAATTATCGCCGGAGATACCAAAGTGGTGGAGCGAGGCAAAGGGGATGGCATTTTCATTACCACAACTGGCATCGGCTTGATCCCTGCCGGCCTGCATATCGGTGGGCAATTTGCCCAGGCAGGAGATGCAGTGCTTGTCTCCGGCACCCTGGGCGACCATGGTATTGCGGTACTTGCTGCCCGGGGTGAGTTAGGCTTTGAGGCCGACCTCCAATCTGATACGGCCCCCCTCAACCATCTTATCCAGGCTATCTTGCAGGCCGCCCCCCACACCCATGTTCTGCGCGACCCCACCCGGGGTGGGCTGGCAACCACGCTCAACGAAATCGCTCATCAATCCAACCTCGGCATCTGGTTGGAAGAAGAAAAAATCCCGGTCAAACCGACGG